>JAHEBY010000440.1 GCA_024642025.1 Comamonadaceae bacterium
AGTCGCGCATTAAGGCGGCGCCAATGCCCTGCCCTGCCATGTCGGATACCACGTACATGCCCACCACCGTGGCGTTGTGGCGCTCTTTGGGTCGGTAGCGGCCAGCCAGGCCCACATAGCCGACCAATTGTTCATCACCTCCGGCCCGGGCCGTTGCAAATGCGCCGACGACAAAATCGTGCGGTTGGCCAGCATTGGGACCAACCCGCTGAATCGTCCAGCCCAGTGGCCGCTCGGCCTCTTCTTCCACACTGGATGTAAACGCCTCGGGGTGCTCGGCCAACGCCCGCAATCGCAAGGCCCTATAGGCGGCTGCGTCCTCTGCAACCAGCAAACGGGTTGAGAATGTCATACCCGCTCCAGCACCAGTGCAATGCCCTGCCCCACGCCTATGCACATGGTGCACAGTGCATACCGGCCACCCGTCTGATGAAGCTGATTGACCGCAGTTGTGGCTAACCTCGCGCCAGATGCCCCCAGCGGATGACCCAACGCGATGGCGCCACCCCAACGGTTCACGCGTGGGTCAGTGTCGTCAAGGCCAAGCAGCCGAAGCACCGCCAAGCCCTGTGCGGCAAACGCCTCGTTGAGCTCAATGACGTCCATCTGCTCCAGATTGAGACCAGCCAGTGCCAGCACTTTCTGAGTGGCGGGCGCGGGGCCGATGCCCATGATGCGCGGCGCAACACCCGCCACAGCCATGGCCACAACGCGGGCGCGGGGCGTGAGCCCGTTCCTGGCTGCAGAGGTTTCATCGGCCAGCAGCAGTGCGCAGGCACCGTCGTTCACGCCACTGGCGTTGCCTGCGGTCACCGTGCCGTCGGGGCGCACGATCGGTTTGAGCTTGCCCAGCGCTTCCAGCGAGGTTTCCCGCGGGTGTTCGTCCTGGCTCACCATCAAATGTTCGCCTTTTTTTTGCGCGATGGCCACCGGCGCAATTTCAGCATCAAAGTGCCGTGCCCGTTGCGCCGCCAGCGCCTTGGTCTGGCTGGCCAGTGCCATCTGGTCTTGCGCATCGCGGCTGATATGAAATTCGGTGGCCACGTTCTCTGCGGTTTCAGGCATGGCGTCCACACCGTATTGCGCCTGCATCAGCTTGTTGACAAAGCGCCAGCCGATGGTGGTGTCGTAGACCGCATTGGCGCGGCCAAACGCCGTGTCCATTTTGGGCATGACGAAGGGTGCGCGGCTCATGCTCTCCACTCCGCCGGCTATCAGAAACGTAGCTTCTCCCGCTTTGATGGAGCGGGCTGCAGTGCCCAAAGCATCCAGACCCGAGCCGCACAGGCGGTTGATGGTGGCACCGGGCACATCCACCGGCAATCCGGCCAGCAAGGCCGCCATGCGAGCGACATTGCGGTTGTCTTCGCCCGCCTGATTGGCGCACCCCAGCAACACATCGCCCAGGGCCTGCCAGTCCGCAGCAAGGTGGCGCGCCATCAGTGCCTTGATGGGAACCGCCGCTAGATCGTCGGCGCGCACGCTGGACAAGGCGCCACCGTAGCGACCAAACGGCGTCCGGATCGCATCGCAGATGAAGGCTTGAGGTTGGCTGCTCATATGAATTCCAGCGTTGACTTGTTGAATGATGTAGCGGCTTGTACGCTTCGGTTGCCATTGTTACCCAGCCGCATGGCTTGTGAAGCTGCCCCCGATTCACCTTGCCGCACAATATGAGCTATGTTGATGCAGCCCTCACAAGCCGATGTTCGCCGATTCTTCTGCTCGGTTTATGCCAAAGCCCTCACCGGACAATCGTTGGAAGCTATAGAAATAATAGCTAACGAGTGGATCCAGGAGCATCCGGAATACCACGCCGAACTGGCTGATGTGGACGCAGCGTTGCGCAACATGGCGGTGGCGGAAGCCGGAAAAACCAATTCGTTTTTACATATGTCCATGCACCTTTCCATCAGCGAGCAGTGCAGCATCGACCAGCCGCGCGGCGTTCGACAGGCGGTGGAGTTGCTGGCGCACCGCCGCAACTCGCTGCACGACGCGCACCACGACGCCATGGAGTGCCTCGGCAAGATGATCTGGGAAAGCCAGCGCGCCGGTCGCCCGCCGGACGGCGATGCTTACGTGGCCTGCGTGCAACGATTTGCTACACGCGACTGAGGCAGCAAATCACGGCACTTGCCCGGGTTCGCCCTGCGCATGTACATGCACCGTCTGCGTTGGAAACGCCATCTCGGCACCATGGTCTGCAATGATCTTGCCAATCTTCAACAACACGTCCTGCTTGACCTCATGGAACTTCACCCACACCGTGGTCTTGGTGAAGGTGTAAATCATCAAGTCCAGTGACGACGCACCGTACTGGTTGAAGTTGATGATCAATGTCTGGGTGGTGTCAATTTCCGGATGCTCAATCAGCATGGCCTTGATGGCTGCCACGATGGGTGCCACCTGCGCAAAATCGTCGTAGCGAAGGCCAATGGTCTCTTTGATGCGACGGTGGCTCATGCGGGATGGGTTTTCCACCACGATGCTGGTGAAGACCGCATTGGGCACATAAATCGGATTCTTGTTGAACCCCCGAATCCGGGTGTGACGCCAGCTGATGTATTCTACCGTGCCTTCTATGCTCTTGTCGGGCGATCGAATCCATTCACCAACGCTAAAGGGACGGTCCATATAGATCG
>JAHEBY010000069.1 GCA_024642025.1 Comamonadaceae bacterium
GGCTATGTGGGCCTGGCTGGCCGCTACCGACCCAAAGAGCGCCACAACGCCACGGTGGTGGGCATGTACGTGGTATCCGACATGGCAGGGCAGGGCATTGGCGCCGCCTTAATGCGCGACTTGCTTGCGCGAGCCCGATTACTGCCTGTGCTGGAGCAAATCGACCTCACCGTGACCGAAGGCAACCCGGCGGCACTGCGCACCTACGAGCGCTGCGGCTTCACGGTATTCGGCGTTTTGCCGCACGCGATCAAGGTGGCTGGCAGGGACCACGCAAAAATTCATATGGTGCTGCGCCTGCGTTGATGGAGCGTGGCAGACTCTAGTCCACCCGCCAGGCTGGCAACTGCCAGTTGCGCCACAGCGCCAGTGCGCGTAACCCGGCAGTGAGCAGCACACACACCAGGAGCGCCAGCCAGCCCGGTGTATTGGCTTGCCACAGGCCAACATAGACCCAGCCTCCGGCAAAGGCCACCACTGCATAGGGGCGGTGATCACGAAACGCGGTTGGCACTTCATTGCAAACGATGTCTCGCAACACGCCTCCAAAGACGCCGGTGACCAGGCCCATCAGCACCGCCACCACGCCGGGCATCTGCAGCAGCAAGGCTTGATGCACGCCAGTTGCCGTAAAAAGGCCCAGACCTAGCGCATCGGGCCACTGGATGGCGCGCTCGGTGAGCGCGAAGTGCCGGTTTCGCAGAAATAGCATCGCCAGCACGCAAAGTGCCAGCACGCCCCACATCACGCCAACATGTTGCACCCAGAAAAATGGGCGCTTGTCCAGGAGCAGGTCGCGCAGCGTGCCACCGCCAAATGCAGCCAGAAAGCCGACCACGCAAACGCCCACGGCATCCAGGCGTTTTCGGGCGGCTTCCAAAACCCCCGACAATGCGAAGGCAGCGGTGGCAGACAACTCCACCAGCAGGCGTAGTGTCTCCCCCCAAGTTTGGGCGTTGTTCATGCAAGGATTGTCGCCGCATGGCTTTTCCAATCATTACCGACCCGTACTTTTACGCGGTCTCCATTCCGGCAGTCCTGCTGCTGGGCATCAGCAAGAGTGGCTTTGGTGCGGGCTTCGGCTCGCTCGCCGTGCCCATGATGGCGCTGGCCGTGACAGTGCCCGAGGCGGCGGCCATCCTCATGCCGGTGTTGTTGCTGATGGATATTTTGGGTATGGCGGCGTTTCGCAAAGACTTTGACCTGCAACTGTTGAAATTTCTGATTCCCTGTGGGCTCGTCGGCATTGTTGTCGGCGCCTTGCTCTTCAAGGCCTTGTCGCCGCATGTGGTTGCAGGCATTGTGGGCGTGTTTACGCTGCTCTTTCTGGCACAGCGTGTGCTCTTCCCACCCAAGGCCGATAGCCCCGCCCCGCCGCGTTGGCTGGGCGCCATCCTCACCGCCACCTCGGGCTTTACCAGTTTCGTGGCCCATGCGGGCGGGCCACCGATCAATGCGTATGTGATCCCCATGAGGTTGTCGCCTGTCAAATTTACGGCGACGATGGCGTTTTTCTTCTTCATCATCAATCTGGCCAAATGGGTGCCCTACGCGTGGCTGGGCCTGCTGGATGGCCGCAACATGGCCACATCACTGGTGCTGTTGCCCATTGCCCCCATCGGCGTGCTGGTTGGCGTGCGCGTTGCCCGGCGCATCAAGCAAGTGCTGTTTTATCGCTTCATCTATGTGGGCATGTTCCTCACGGGGGTGAAGCTGATTTGGGATGCGTTCTAGTGGCCTCGTGAAATTCGTTTTTTGCGACACCGGCCAGAGCTTCAAAGCCAGCGATTACGTCGAACAACTCCTCATCAATACCACTTTGACGCAGGCGGTGAAACGAGCGTTGCAAGTCTTCCTGCAGTTCATCGATATTTCTCTCTGCGCGCTGCATCGCGGACAGGCGGCTTGCGTTTTCGCTGGCCAGTGACTCCGCGCACGCCCTGAACAGCGAAACAAATATGTACTCCCGAACAAACGCCAGCAGTGTTTGCGGCCCAGGATTCATCACCTCCGGCAGGTTACCCGTTGGCCATTTTTCCCGGGCCAGGTTATGTTGCCAAGTTTGGTCCAGCGGCAGCAAACGTTGAAAGCGGGGCTTAAAAACAACGCCAGGCAAGGGTCGGTTGTGGAAAACATAAACCTCTTTCACGCCACCTTTTTCGCGCAACGCTTCCACGCCGGTCAAGATTTGGCCAACCAGACGGGTGACGGTGTCAATCGACACCGGTAAAATAAAATTTCTCGCTGGCGCAAACCGGGCATCTGATAGTCGCGATTGAATTCGTTCACCAACACTCCAGATGTGCGGGCGCGCCGGAAATGTATTAATTGTTTTGACCGCAAATTCCAGCATCACTTCATTGAATCGGCCAACGAGACCCTGATCCGAGCCAAAAACCACCGCCACAACGGCGCCTGAATCATTTTTTTGGACGGGCTGATCATCAGCAGGCACACGCGCCTGCCTGAAATAGGCAAGCAGACTCAGCTCCACGGTCTTGTTGTAATCGTCCAGCGCACGCACCGCGCTTTCGTACTGGCCAATGCTGGATGCAGCAATCGCCTTCATGGTGCGCACGACCGACTGCAAATCGGTCGCCGTGGCAATTTTGCGGCGCAGATTGGCTACGGTATCAGTCATGGATTCGCGGCCTTATCATGAAAACCTGCTACCGCCTCGCGCGCCAGCTTGGTCAGTGTTTGAAGGTCTTCCCGACTCAATTTGGTGTCGCTGCCAAGGCGCTTGTACATCGGGTCCGGAACTCTCATGGCTGCCTGATGCACTGCTTTTTCGGCGTCTGGCATGCGTTCAAGCGGCACACTGTCAAACAGCTTTTCAGACAACGCGACCAGCACCATGATTTGCGCCGCCACGGATATCGGCGATGATTCGGGCTGCTTTAGGCACGCACGGATACGTTTGCCGTGTTCGATGATGGCGCGGGTGCTTTCATCCATCCGGGCGCCAAACCTTGCAAACGTCTCCAACTCTTCGAACTGTGCGTAGGCCAGCTTCAGATTGCCGGTGACACCCCGGTAGGCGGCGCGTTGTGCCTTGCCCCCCACACGTGACACGGATTTTCCAACGTCCACTGCAGGCAGCACACCCAACTCAAACAGCGAGGGGGAGAGGTATATCTGCCCGTCGGTGATCGAAATCAGGTTGGTTGGAATGTAGGCCGACATGTTCTGGGCCTCGGTTTCGACAATGGGTAGGGCCGTCAGCGAGCCCCCGCCGCGAGCCTCACTCAAGTGGGTGGCTCGCTCCAGAAGTCGCGAATGAATATAGAAAATGTCACCTGGAAAGGCTTCGCGGCCAGGTGGCCGACGCAACAGAAGCGAGAGCTCGCGGTAGGCCCGCGCATGCTGAGTGAGATCGTCATACACGATCAGCACGTCGCGCCCCTGTTCCATGAAGTGTTCGGCAATACTGGTTGCCGCGTAGGGCGCAATGTAGGTCAGGCCGGAGGGGTCGTTGCCTTCAGTCACGACCATGACCGTGTAATTCAGGCCGCCCTTGTCGCGCAAAGTTGCCACGGTCTTGGCAACGGCGGATGCGCGCTGTCCGATCGCGCAGTAAACGCACACAACATTGTGGTCTCGCTGGTTGAGGATGGTGTCGATCGCCAGTGCGGTCTTACCCGTTTGCCGATCACCCAAAATCAATTCCCGCTGGCCGCGCCCGATGGGCACGAGCGCATCAATCACTTTCACGCCCGTCTGCAAGGGCACGGTTACCTTTGCCCGGTCCATGATGGGCGCTGCCGGTCGTTCTATGGGTAGCCGCTCGCCGGCGGTCAACGGTCCCAGGTTATCAAGCGGTTTTCCCAACGGGTCAATGACCCGGCCCAACAGGGAGCTTCCGACCACCACGTCCATGACCCGTCCGGTGCGCTGTACCTCTGCGCCCGCATGCAGGTGCCAGTAGGACCCCAGCAGCACAACCCCAATTTCGGTCTCGTCCACGTTGAAAGCGATGCCGTACACGTTTCCCGGAAACCGCAGCAGTTCGTCAGATCCCACGCCATAGAGGCCGCTGACCATGGCGATGCCGGTGGATACGCTGGTCACCACGCCAATTTCCCGAACCTTCAGAGCCCCAACGAAAGCTTCTCGCCGCTGGGTCAGATGGCCAAAGGCCTGATCGACCACCGTTCTCAGTGAGTCGCTGGTGGTATTCATCTGGCGCGGGCTCCAAGCCTCTCCAGGGGCAATTCGTCAATGCTGTTTTGGAGCGCGATCAGGTAGTCGGCCAGGCCCCATGCGAGCTTGTGGCTGTTGACGACGAGCTCAATGCCGCTGAACAGGTCAGGCTTGGTGCTGAAATGAGCCTGCACGTCCGCTGCCAGTATCTCACCCAGCGCCTGTTGAATGCGCTCGCGTTGCTGGGGTAAAAGATCGAATGCACTGCGAACCTGAACAATTGCGAACGAGTCGCCCAGCGCTTTGCCCAGTTGCTCGCGTGTCGCCCCATCAAGCGCGCGCAGGCGGTCCAGGAACACTTCGCAGATTCGCGTTTCCAGTGTGATTCCAGCCAGTTCAGCGAGCACCTTGCGTGCGATTGCAAAAATTTCGGACTGGCTTCGTTTCGTGATGTCTTGCCTGAGGTCATGCAGTTCCAGACTCAGCTCTTCGCGCCGCTGGGTGCGCAGGGCCTCGGCATCGTGCCGGGCTTCTTCCATGAGTCGGGAGCGCTCTGTGGCGGCTTCCTGATGCGCTTGATTGAGAAGCTCCGTGCGCTGCTGATCGAATTGTTCGTTCTTCGCAAGAAATTCCGCACGCTGCGTTTGAGCCTCGCGCTTGCTGGCGTCAGCATCGGCAATTTGCCCTGCGATTCGGTTTTCTCTGGCATCGATCGCGTCAAGTATGGGTTGATACAGCAAACGCTTCAACAACCAGACCAGGATGAGGAAGTTCAGCGTCTGTGCCGCAAACGTAAACCAGTCGACCAACATGTCTATTTGCCCGCTGCCTGCGTGAGGAAGTGATTCCAGAATGGATTGGCGAAGATCAGGATCATCGACACCACGAAGCAATAAATGGCGGTGGACTCGATCATTGCCAGGCCCACAAACAGCGTTCGCGTAATGGTGGCCGACGCGTCAGGCTGTTGCGCCAGGGCGTTGAGCGCCGTTGAGACGGCGCGCCCCTCGCCCAGCGCCGGGCCAATGGCACCAAAGGAGGTTGTTATGCCCGAAATGACAATGGATGCCACGGCAATAATGGTCATGCTGTCCATACAGAATCCCCTTTTTTTAAACGTACCAATTTCATCAATTGGGCTGCGCCGCGGGTTTTCGCACGCGCACTGCCGCCACAATGTAGACCGCTGCCAGAATGCTGAAGATGTATGCCTGCACCATACCCGTGAGCAGACCCAGTGCCGTCATGACGACCGGAAAAATAAACGGCGTGATGGTCAGCAGGATGGCAATAATCATGGCGCCACTCATCATGTTGCCGAACAGGCGGACAGCGAGGGCCAGCGTGCGCGAGACCTCGCTGATGACGTTGAACGGCATCATGATGACGGTCGGCCTGACGTAAGACTTCAGGTAGCCGGCCAAACCCTGGTCGTGAATGCCAAACAGTGGCACCGCCACGAACACACACAGCGCCAGCGCTGCCGTGGTGGAGAGCGAGCCGGTGGGCGGCTCGAACCCGGGAATGATTGTGCCGAGCGCGCAGGCCGCCACAAAAAGGAAAATCGTACCCAGAAACCCAATGTAGGCTCGCGGATGGTCCAGGCCAACGTCCCGGATTTGTTTTTCAATCATCGTGACGACAATTTCCAGCAGGTTCTGCCAGCGTGAGCGCGTCAGACTGGTGGACAGCTTTCGTGTTACCAGCCACGACCCTGCGGCCAGCACCAGCATCAGGCCCCACGTGAACACGATGGTGGCGTTCAGTTTGACCTCCCCGTATTGCCAGAAGATCACTTCATCCGGGCTAAGGCGCATGTCGCGGCTCCTTTTGGTCGCGCGGTTGATGCGCCTCAGGCGCTCGGGTCAGCAGGGACACCAGCAACCTTGCCACAACAAACCCCAACAAACAGGCCACCAGCCGTTCCCAATGCCCCTGGGCTACAAAGTAGAACCCGACCATCGCTATGCCCATGCGCAACCACAAGCTGGCAAACACCCAAAGCGCGGGCCGGGTTACATCGACCAGTTTTCGAACGGTCCACCATAGGCCCCCGAAAAAGAATGCCCCTAACGCCAGACCCGCCAGCCCTGACAGCGCGAGCGCCATGGCCATTGGCATCGCGTCATTCATGGGTATCCTCCTGTTCATCGCGCATGGCGGCATCTTCCTTGCTGACCCAGTGCCAGGCATTCATGCAGCCAATGGCCAGGCCCGCTGCGAGCAGGGCAAGCGTCCAAGAGTGACTTCCGGGATGGGCTTTGTCCAACCACAAACCCAGTGCCACACCGAGCAGCGTCGGCACGGCTACGGACCACCCCACCAGCCCCATCATGCCCAGACCAAACCACACACCTGGTGTGCCGTGGCGCCTGGCATTGAGTTTGCGATCAGCCTTCATGCCCACCTGATTGATGAAATCCTCTGCTGGGCGGCGGGGCGGCTTCTGATCTTCAGGCATGTTGAAAGCTCGCGAAACGGTGAAGAAAACCGGTCTCCAACTTGGCCATGACCGCACGCACGTTTTGTTCATGTTCGTCCAGGTTCAGGAACTCCTCCTCCACCGCCGCCCGCAATTGCGCAAGGTCGGCGCTACCCAGTGCACGACGCACCGACACCATCACATCTCTTCCGGTCTTGACCAGCACACCTTCATCAAGCGCGAGGCAGACTTCGCCCTCAGAGGCGGTCTCGTAAATAAAGATGCCCGGCGCAAGGGCTGCTGCGCAATCCAGTCGGTGCGGCAACAGGCCAAACGATCCACGGCGCGTCTCACTCGCGATGCGCAACACGCCGCTTCTCTCGAGGAAGATGTGCGACGGCAACAGGATCTTAAGATTCATAAGCGATCGCCACCTGGCCTGGCTCTTCGTGGGGCTGGGCCTTTGCCCTGACTTCATCAATCGCCCCAATCATGTACAGCGCGCTTTCCGGATAGTCCTTGAATTCGTCCGCCAGAATGCGCTCGCACCCCTCCAACGAATCCTCCAGGCTGACGAACTTGCCTGCCGTGCCACTGAATTGCTCTGTCGTGAAAAAGGGCTGTGTCAGAAAACGCTCGAGCCGACGAGCCCGGGCCACCAGATTGCGGTCCTCCTGGGCGAGCTGTTCCAGCCCCAGCATGGAAATAATGTCTTTCAATTGTGCGTACTGCGCCAGCGTGCGCCGGATGGCTTGTGCCACTCGGTAATGGCGCTCGCCCACGATACCGGGCGTGGCCATCTTGGAGCTCGATTGCAGCGGGTCAATAGCCGGGTATAGACCTTCGCTGGCTCTTTTTCTCGACAACACGATGGACGCAGACAAATGAGAAAAGGTGTGCACTGCAGCCGGATCGGTAAAGTCATCAGCAGGCACATACACGGCCTGAATGGACGTAATGGCTCCGGTATCCGTGTTGGCGATGCGTTCCTCCAGAGCCGACAGCTCGGTACCCATGGTGGGCTGATAACCCAGGCGCGATGGCATTTGCCCCATCAGGCCAGATACTTCGGCGCCAGCCTGAATGAACCGAAAAATGTTATCAATCAACAGCAGCACATCCCGATGTTCGTCATCCCGAAAATATTCGGCCATCGTCAACGCGGCATGGCCCACCCGAAAGCGGCTGCCCGGCGGCTCGTTCATCTGACCAAAGACCATCACCATATTCGGCAACACGCGCGCTTCGCTCATCTCACGGTACAGCTCCTCGCCCTCCCGACATCTTTCGCCGATGCCACAAAATATGCTGACGCCTTCCTGATGTCCAACCATGTTGTGGATCATTTCAGTTAGCAGCACTGTTTTTCCCACACCGGCCCCGCCGAAGAGGCCAGCTTTGCCACCGCGCTCCAGGGGCATCAGCAAGTCGATCACCTTGATACCGGTCACAAATACTTCCGAGCGGGTGGTACGCCGGGCCAGCGCCGGAGGCGACTGGTGGACTGATCGCCACATGATGCCTTCGGGTGCCGGTTTTTGATCGATCGCATGGCCGAACACATCAAACATGCGTGACAGAATGCCGTTGCCCACTGGGGCCATCAATGGCCCGCCGGTGTCTTGCACTGCCATGCCGCGGGCCAGGCCTTGGGCGGGTGTTAACGCAATCGCGCGCACATGATGGGCATCGCGCTGTGCCAGCACTTCCATCACGATGCGCCCGTTTTGAGCATGCAGCACCGTTTGAATGGCCGGCAGGTGCTCTTCAAAACGTACGTCAACCACGCTACCGCGCACGGATGCAACCGCACCGACATTTGGCGCGTTGGATGTAACGCGGCTGCTTTGGACCATGATGTCTGGTCACTCTAACGCCTGGCCGTGTTTGTGTGTGCAGTTCAGCCCTAGAACCTGACGCAGACTTGATTCAGATCAATGGCAGCGCCGTGGTCGCTACTGTCCCGGCTTCTGGTGCGGCACACCCAATGACGAACTGCTTCGCCCGCAAAGCCTATTTTGCGGAATGCGCCCTCCCGGCCCGCTCCTGCGCCATCTGCTCCTCAAGCTGTTGCCGTCCCTGTTTGACCACGGCGATCAGCTTGGCGCGGTCCTTGTAGTGCGGGTGCAGTTGCTCAAACAGCGCCAGGTTGTGCTCGCGAAACCGGGCGGCAGTTTGCTTGGCCTGCTCGGCACTGCGGCCCAGTAGCTCCAGCACGCTAGCGGCGCTTTGCAGGCTTGATTCAAACAACTCGCGTTGCACCAGCATGACGTTTCGGTCTCGCAACTGGTTCCAGTGCGTTACATCGCGGGCTCGGGCCACAATTTGCAGGTTGGGAAAGTGCTCCTGTGCCAGGTCCACAATCTTCAGGCTTTGGTCCACATCGTCAACCGCCACCACCAGCACCCTGGCGCTGCTGGCGCCCGCGGTTCTGAGCAGGTCCAGCCGCGCGGCGTTGCCAAAAAACACCCGGTAGCCAAAGCTGCGGGCGGCTTCAATCATGTCGGCGTCGTGGTCCAGCACGGTGCAACCCAGGCCATCGGCCAGCATCACCCGCGCCACGATTTGCCCGTAGCGGCCAAACCCGGCAATGATGATGGGGGCTTCCTGGGGCTCCGAGATTTCTTCCATGGCCGGTTTGCCCAGGCGTGCAAAGCGCGGCAATAGCAGCTTGTCGATGGCCACCAGCAGCAACGGGCTCACCAGCATGGAGACCGCCACAGCACCAATCAGCAGCGAGGCGGTTTCGGGCGCGAACACCTTGGCACCCGCTGCCGCCTGAAACACCACAAACGCAAACTCGCCGCCCTGCGCCAGCAGCAGCGTGAAGACCGGCCGCTCCTGCAGGGGTACGCCCATCAACCGGGCCACGCCATAAATGACGGCACTCTTGAACAGCAAAAACCCGACCACGATGGCGGCCATCAAACCCGGGGAGCGCATCAACACCCCAAAGTCAATGCTCATGCCCACGGCAATGAAGAAGAGACCCAGCAGCAGCCCCTTGAACGGCTCGATGTCGGTTTCCAGCTCGCGGCGGTATTCGCTCTCGGCCAGCAGCACGCCGGCCAGAAAGGCGCCCAGCGCCATCGAAAGCCCCACGTATTGCATCAAGGCGGCAATGCCCACCACCAGCAAGAGCGACGCAGCGGTAAAGATCT
>JAHEBY010000441.1 GCA_024642025.1 Comamonadaceae bacterium
GCTATAAAAAAGATAGTAAATACGCAAACAATACCTCCCGCGTTGCTGCGGACGAGCCGACGCAATCCAGCCGCGCGCCAGTGCCGATAGCCTGAAATGATGCGAAGTACCTGAAGCCAAGCACCTGTGACGATACCCACCCCACTACCAGAAGCGCCGCCCGTCAACCTTGCCCTGCAAGGTGGAGGATCGCACGGCGCGTTCACCTGGGGGGTGCTGGACGCCCTGCTCGAAGACGGCCGCGTAGCACTGGACGGCATCAGCGGCACCAGCGCTGGCGCCATGAATGCCGTGGCGCTCGCGCACGGGTTTGCCACATCACAAGGTCGGCTGAATGCCGATCCGCGTGAGGCAGCGCGTCAATCGCTGGCGAGTTTCTGGGAGGGTATCGTCAATTTGGGTGCCCTGTCGGAAGCGCAGCGTGCCCCGTTTGACGTGCTGTTCGGCCGTGTGGGTGTCACCGACTCTCCGGCAGGGCTCTGGGCCAATGCGGTGAGCAATTTTTGGTCGCAAACCGTCTCGCCCTATCAGAGCAATCCTTTTGACATCAACCCACTGCGCAAATTTTTGAAGCAGCAGGTCGACTTCGACCAGTTGGCGCGTCTCAAGGGGCTCAAGGTTTTCGTGGTGGCGACCCGTGTGTCAACCGGCAAGGCAGAGGTTTTTTCAGGCAGGCGCCTCACGGTCGACGCCGTGATGGCATCGGCCTGTTTGCCCATGCTGTTTCAGGCAGTGGAAATTGAGGGCGATCATTTTTGGGATGGTGGCTACTCGGGCAACCCAGCCATTCATCCGCTGATTTTTCATTGTGATAGCAGCGACATCATTTTGGTGCAGATCAACCCGATCAAACGCGACAAGCTGCCCACCAGCGGTGCCGCAATCATGGATCGCGTGAATGAAATCACCTTCAACGCCGCCCTGATTGCGGAAATGCGCGCCATTGACTTTGTGAAGCGCTTGCTGGCTGAAGGCAAGCTTGACCCCACGCATTACAAAAATATTCTGATGCACCGTATCGATGGCGGCGAGAAGCTGGAGGCGCTCACGGCATCCACCAAGACTTCAGTAACAGCCAAGTTGATCAACGAGTTGCGGGACATGGGTCGCGCCAGTGCCAAAGCGTGGTTGCACAAGCACTTTGATGCGCTGGGGGTGGAAGGGACCGTGAACATTGCGCACGACTATCTTGACGACTTGCGGGTGCCCGTCAAAGCCGGTCAATCCAAATCGACTGATCCAGACCTGAGGCCACCTGAGGCCTAGTTTTCGCGTCGCAAGGCGGGGAACAGGATCACGTCACGAATGCTGGCGCTGTCTGTCAGCAACATCATCAATCGGTCTATTCCAATGCCGCATCCGCCGGTTGGAGGCATTCCATATTCGAGCGCACGCACAAAGTCATGGTCATAAAACATGGCCTCGTCGTCACCCCCATCTTTGGCCGCCACTTGTGCCTGAAAGCGCGCCGCCTGATCTTCTGCGTCATTCAGTTCCGAGAAGCCGTTGCCAAATTCCCGACCTGTGATGTAGAGCTCGAAGCGCTCGGTTACTTCGGGGCGCTCGTCGTTGGCGCGTGCCAGCGGCGATATTTCAGTAGGATGCTCCATGATGAAGGTGGGTTGCCACAATTTTTCTTCCACGGCTTCTTCAAAATACATCACCTGCAGGCTGGCCAGCGAACGCGACGAGAGTTTGTCTTTTTCTTCGGTCAGGCCCATTTTCCTCAGCGCATGGGTTAGCCAGACCCTGTCGGATACGTTGTCGCCAGCATCAGTGTGCTTGCGAATGGCCTGCACGATCGTCAGCCGCTCAAATGGCTGGCCCAGGTCGACGGGCTTGCCGTTGTAGGTCAGCTGGAGTGTGCCTGCCGTTTTTTGCGCCACGTCCCGGATGATGTCTTCTGTGTAAGCCATTAAATCCTGATAATTCCAGTAGGCGGCGTAAAACTCCATCATCGTGAATTCGGGATTGTGACGTACCGAAATACCCTCATTTCGGTAGCTCCGGTTGATTTCAAATACACGTTCAAATCCGCCAACGATCAGCCGCTTCAGATACAACTCGGGAGCGATACGCAGAAACATTTCCTGGTCCAGCGCGTTGTGGTGTGTTTTGAATGGCTTGGCATTCGCACCGCCCGGAATCGGGTGCAGCATGGGCGTTTCCACTTCGAGGAAATCATGGGCCACCATAAACTCACGAATGTGGCTGACCGCCTTGCTGCGAGAAACAAACCGCTTTCGCGCCGCTTCATCGGTCATCAAGTCCACATAGCGCTGCCGGTATTTTTGTTCCTGATCTGCCATGCCATGGAATTTGTCGGGCATGGGGCGCAGGCTCTTTGTGAGCAGGCGCACGGTGCTGGCGTGAATCGACAATTCACCCGTTTTGGTTTTAAACAATCGACCCTCTGCCGCCACAATGTCGCCCAAATCCCAGTGCTTGAACGCGGCGTACAAGGCCTCGCCGACTTCCTCTCCCTTCACATAGACCTGAATGCGGCCGTTTGAAGGGCCAAATGTTGCGTCCTGGAGGGTGCAAAAGCTGGCTTTTCCCATTACCCGTTTGAGCATCATGCGGCCAGCGACCTTTACAGTCTGGCCAAGTGCCGTCAGCTCCTCCGCTGTTTTGCCGT
>JAHEBY010000442.1 GCA_024642025.1 Comamonadaceae bacterium
GACCTTGCCACTCTTCAGGGAATCGTTCGTGGTTCCTGCCGGCCTCGCGCGGACCAAGCCCTTGATCTGCACGCAAAACTCATTGCGCAGACCTTCGGATACCTTGAACATTTCGGCGCGGTCAGGATCACATACAACCTGCACATAGCCTTCCCGGTCGCGCAGGTCAACAAAAATCACGCCTCCGTGATCACGCCGGCGGTTGACCCAGCCACACAAGGAAACAGTTTCGCCCATCAGGGCTTCGGTCACCAGACCGCAATAGTGGGAACGCATGGACATTGCTTTGCTCTTGTTGATCGCTGCCGCTTGAAAGACAGCACTAATTTGGTGATTTGGTCAGCCTTGCGACGTGGTTGTTTGGGACTACCACACCCATTGACACAATGTATTTAAGGGCCTCATCGACACTCATTTTTAGCTCAATGCAATCGCTGGCTTTGAGCATCACAAAATATCCGCCGGTCGGGTTCGGTGTGGTGGGCACATAGAGGCTCAGGAACTCGCCCTGCAAATGGTTCACCACATCGCCGCCAGGCGTGCCCGTTACGAACGCAATGGTCCAGACATTTTCACGCGGCCACTGCACCAGAACGGCTTTGCGAAACGCATTGCCTGACTCGGAGAATAGTGTGTCGGATACTTGCTTCACGCCCGAGTAAATGGAGCGGACAATTGGTATCCGGTTGAGCATCGCGTGCCACCAGTTCACCAGCTTGTTGCCAAAAAAATTGCTGGCAACAGCACCCAATACCAGCAAGATCAGGACGGCAAGAAGCGCCCCGAATCCCGGGATATGAAAACCGATCAGCTGATCTGGCCGCCAGCTGGCGGGGAGGATCAACAGCGTCTTGTCCAACGTGCTGATGATCCATTCCAGCACCCAGATCGTGATGGCAATTGGGACGATGACCAACAAACCAGACAACAACCATTTTCGAATTGAATCCATACTTCTCTGTGCTACTTGGTTGGGCCGGAGGGCGTTGGCGCCGGGGTGACTGACGCGGACGTTGACTCCTTCTTTGGAGCTGACGTCGCTGCTTCAGTTGGCTTGGTGGTTTCTTTAGCCTCAGTAGACGTGCCGGCCTGACCGTCGCGCTTTGCATCAGTCACGGATGAGGATTTACCCTCTTCGGCGCCCGATGAGTTGGTCCCGGCGCCACCTCGGAAATCGGTGACGTACCATCCCGATCCCTTGAGCTGGAATCCGGCAGCGGTAAGCTGCTTTCTGAACGCAGAAGCGCCGCAAGACGGGCATTCGATCAAAGGGGCATCGGACATCTTCTGCAACATGTCCTTGGCGAACCCGCAAGACTCGCATTTGTAGGCATAAATTGGCATGGTAAGGAAAGGCCCTGATCCTGTCGCAAAGCCTTCAATTATAGGCTGTGAGGCCTTTTTCCCAAGACGTGGACTAAATCCACACTCTGATCACGGCCTGCATGGCCAGCAGACCCAGAGCAAAGCCAATGCCGCCGTAAATAATGCCCTGAAGTAATTTGTTGGTCCGCTTCTGTTCCACGAGCAACTGGCGGATATCCGTGCCGTGGTTGTTATTGCGGTCCCGCAGGAATTCGTGCAAGAGTCGCGGCAGTTCAGGAAGAAACTTGGCATAGTTTGCCGATTCGACCTTGACCTTGTCACGAAATTTCTGCGGGCCGACCTGCTCCAGCATCCACTTTTCGAGAAATGGCTTTGCCGTGTTCCAGAGATCCAGCTCCGGGTCCAGGTCGCGCGCCAAACCCTCAATGTTCAGCAGAGTTTTTTGAAGCAACACGAGCTGGGGTTGAATCTCTACATGAAACCGGCGCGATGTCTGAAACAGGCGCATCAGAACAAGGCCGAGCGATATCTCCTTGAGCGGCCGGTCAAAGTAGGGTTCGCAAACAGACCGGATAGCGCCTTCGAGCTCGTCTACCCGCGTACCCGCCGGCACCCAGCCCGATTCAATATGCAGTTGGGCGACGCGCTTGTAGTCACGCCTAAAGAATGCAACAAAATTGTGCGCCAGATATTCCTTGTCGGATTCTGTGAGCGTGCCAACAATGCCGAAATCCAGCGAAATGTAGCGCCCAAACGTGGCAGGCGCCACACTGACCTGAATATTGCCGGGATGCATATCCGCATGGAAAAAGCCGTCACGGAAAACCTGGGTAAAGAAGAGTGTGACGCCATCTCGGGCGAGTTTGGGAATGTCCACACCCGCCTGTCGTAACTTGTCCACACGGTTGATGGAGATCCCTTCCATGCGCTCCATCACAATGACCTCGGTAGTGCAGAAATCCCAATACATTTCCGGGATCATTACCAAGTCCAGGCCCGCCATGTTTCGCCGCAGTTGGGCCGAACTCGACGCCTCACGCACCAGATCCAACTCATCGTGCAGGTATTTGTCAAACTCGGCAACAACCTCACGTGGCTTCAGCCGTTTTCCGTCCGCTGAAATGCCTTCCACCCAGCCAGCCATCATGTGTAGAAGGCTCAGGTCCTTCTCGATCGCGGGCAACATGCCGGGCCGCAACACCTTCACAGCCACCGGCAGCTCGCGTCCAGCACGGTCTTTCAATACGGCAAAGTGGACTTGAGCGATCGATGCACTGGCAACAGGTGTCTGCTCAAACGACAAGAATA
>JAHEBY010000443.1 GCA_024642025.1 Comamonadaceae bacterium
GCGGGCAACCGTATCGGCGCCACGCAGGGTGCCGGCCATGCGGGGCCCGATCTGCGCCAGCAGCTGGTCACCCACATGGTGTCCGAGCGTGTCGTTCACGTCCTTGAACCGGTCCAGGTCGATCAGCAGCAAGGCTGTGGTCGAAGATGCGCGCTGGCCGGCGAGCAACGATTGATCGAACCGGTCGGCCAGAAGTGTGCGATTGGGCAAGCCCGTCAGCGCATCATGCAGGGCGTCGTGCACTGCCTTTGTGCGCTGCCGGTCCAGCTGGGCTCTTGTGCGCCGCAAGACATTCGAAAACAGCAGCACAAAGACGAAGCCGACGAAAAATGCCGCAGGTGTGGCCTTGGCGCTGAAGGCTTCAAGGCGCTTCAATGCCGCCAGATCGGCAAGCGCTGCCGTGTGGTGGCTGTCTGCCGCGTGGTTGACAAGTTTTTCAATGACTTCAAAGCGCGGATCAACGTGCTCGCGGTCGATTTTCAATGCCTGCTCTACATCGCCGTGATCAACCGCGTCAAACAATCGGTTAATGGCGAGTTCGTAAGTTTGGTGGGCCGCAACCAACTGATCCGCGATAGCCTGGTCCTGTGCGGTCCCGTCGCGTCGTACGAGCGCCATGGCAGCTTCAACATTGCCGGTAACCCTGGCAAAGCGCTGACGCACGTCCGGGCTCGGTTCCAGCCGGTATTTGCGCTCCAGTGACTCCCCCGCCGCCACGCCGATTGCTGCGGTGGCATAGTGGTCAGACAGGGTGCTTGACGCGATTGCACGCTCAGCAGCCGTGCGTGTGGTGATGGCTGACCACATCGCAAACGCGCTGACGCTGATGAGGACGAAAAGCAGGCCCGCCGAAGAGAATTTTGACAGCGCTCCGCTCGTCCAAAACCCGCTAGGTGCCGCGTCAAATGGCGATGAGCCGGGTTCGGGGCTTGGGTTTGATGGGGAGACGGGAGGCATATCTCGCTATGACGGTTAATCAGGGGTTCATCGGCGCTTTTCGGCGCGACTTGAGGATTTTCGTGGCCTGTGGGGGTTTGTGAATGAGGTTGGAAGGCGGGAAAACCTGTGTATTTCTGGCTGTCTGGGCTCGGCTCAAATTAACGAACAGAGGTTGACTGGTCCAATGCGGGTTTGCAGACTGGTAGAGACGCGGGCGCGCACGTCAATTGAGGCCAGTTTTTCCCATGCGGATGTCAAGGCGGATCTATTGAAGGCACTAAGTTCCTGGTAAGGCATTGAATGCCTCTAATCGAACCTAAGCGGACGAATGACGATTTGAAAAGCGGTCGTTTAACGTCGGCGCTCCGCTTGAGCAAGGGTTTAGGCGTCACCATCGGAAGGTGGCAAGCTCTTGAGGCAGCCGCTGGGCCACCTATGGCCGAGTACCGTTGCCAGTGGGTAGAAGTGCTCTCGTACCTCGCCAAGTTGATTACCGCCCAGCAGGTAGATGAAATCGTTGTCGTGTCGGAGGTAGTAGCCCACGTGGCCTCGCCAACTGTCTGGCTCCTCGCGCCAAAGGACTGTGACGCAACCAAATCTGGGTACTTCAAGCGGTTCTCCCCATTCGAGCCAAGACCGTGCTAGCGCTGAACCGGTGCCTACTCTGCCAGTTTGCGCCAGTGACCAGTTCACAAATGAAGAGCACCAGGATGCTTTGTCGTCGTATCCCGCAATGTTGGTTCCTGCGTGGTATTCCGTGATGCGTGAGTTGCTCGAGCCAGGCGGATAGACCGCGACTCCTACTTCCGCAAACGCAATCTCTAACCACGGGGGAGATTCCACTTGTGACGCCTAACGTGATTTAGAAGTGAAACCCGTCTTATGAACAATGTCGTATGGACTCATGTTTTCCTCCCGTTTATTTTTTAAGTCATTGATTTATATCCGACTTATCAGCCCTGGCACAGTTTGTCCACCTATAAAAATGGAGCGTAACCCTGCAAACTTGCTTATGAACAACATCGCTTGCTTATGAACAACTTTTGGAAATACTCGGCAAACGCTTGATTTGTTTAGGGAAGTTGATAATACTGAATATATATAAACAGCCTTATAAACTTCCCTAGACCCGCCGGACCAGCCCATCCGCCGTTGAAGGCGATTCGGTTGCTGGATCAAATGCGCGAGCGCTTGCGTTACATGCACTACAGCCTGCGTACCGAGCAAACTTACCTCTTTTGGGTGCGCTGGTTCATTCGATTTAGTGGTTTACGGCATCCCAAAGAGAGTGCCTTGCTGTATTTGTACAAGGAGGTGCTTTGCCAGCAATTGCCCTGGCTACAGGAGATCGGCAGACCTTCGCGCAGTACAGAAACTGGCCCTGAAGACCCATCGACAGGCATGACGTCCATGATCGCACTTCGGCAGCGACGCCAACCTCACCGACTCAATGGGATTGGCGGCCGCGCGTTTGACCGCCCCACGCCCCGTGCCTAGAATTTATTTTTACGCTTTGCCCCCGGAGGCCCCATGCCAACGCGCCACCTGCCCCACGCTCCTCGCCTGTTCAGCCACTTCCTCACCGCACTCCTGTTGATAGCCACCACCACCGGCGTGGCCTTTGCGCACCATGGCTGGCGCTGGACGGACGATGGCCAGTTTGAGCTGACGGCCCGGCTTGAGAAGGCCGT
>JAHEBY010000444.1 GCA_024642025.1 Comamonadaceae bacterium
AAAGAAAAGCGGTTTCAAGCAGATTTCCGGCGAAATACCAGGCGGTCGGGCTCCGACACCCCAGCCGCAAACGCATAGCCTTCCACATCAAATCCTTCGAGTTTTTTCACACTCGCGATACGGTGCTTCACCGCGTAGCGCGCCATCAGTCCCCTGGCCCGCTTGGCCTTGAAGCTGATCACCTTGTATTGTCCGTTCTTCATCTCTTCAAATACACATTCCACGACACGGGCCTCGAGCGCCTTGCGGTCAACCGCCCTGAAATACTCTTGTGAGGCGAGATTCACCACGATCTGGGTCTTTTCGCCAGCCAGTTCGGCATCCAGATGCTCGGCAATTTGCTGGCCCCAGAACCTGTACAAATTGTCGCCATGCGGGTTGGCCAGACGAGTGCCCATCTCCAGCCGATAGGGCTGCATGCGATCCAGCGGCCGCAACACCCCGTAAAGTCCGCTCAAAATGCGCACGTGGTTCTGTGCCCACTCCAGGTCTTTGGTTTTGAATGAACGTCCGTCGAGCCCACCGTAGACATCGCCATCAAACGCCAAAATGGCCTGGCGGGAATTCTCCTCCGTAAAGCTAGTGCGCCAGGCCTTGTAACGCTTCACGTTCAGAGTCGACAAACTCTCGCTGAGGTGCATCAATTCAGAGATGTCGTGCACCGATTTTTCACGCAACAGCTTGATCAGCTGACTGGATTGTTTGACAAACTGCGGCAGTGTATGCGGGGCCGGCAAGACCGGCGTTTCATAGTCGAGGGATTTCGCGGGCGACAGAAGATACAACATGGAATTATTCAAAGGGTTTCGGGAACAAAAAAGGCTTCCCGAAGAAGCCTTCATTATCGCGACGACGCCCCGCTGAACGCGTTTGCCGCGGGATAGCCCGTTGCGACCGAGTGCCTATTTGAGGTCGCCCGCGAGCGACGACAGCGTTTCTGGCGCAATCACGGTGTGTGCCGGGTAGTTGGTGTGGTCGCAGCCCAGCTTGACACTGGCACCCGCCTTCACAGAAGCGCGCATGGCGGGCGTCAGCTCAAACCGCACAAAGTGCACGGCTGATGTCTTTTCGTCGTTCTCGCGCTCAAGGTCTTCGTCGGCAATCGCGTACACACGGGCATGGCCTTCAACCTCGATGAACATGCGATCTTCCACACCGATCAGACGCGCCAACTCCCGTTTACGCTCGTTCACATCGGGGTATTCCAGCAGCATCGTGGCCTTCCAGTTGCTGCCATCGGGCATCAGCGGCACATAGGCGTCCAGCTCTTGCTGGATGCCTTCTTCTTCAAATATTTTTTCAATGCGCAGCATTTCCTGAATCTGGTAGCGAATGGTTGTTTCGCTCTCAAACTGCAGGTTGATGTTTTCCCCCAGCTGCACACTGCGCAGCTTGCGGTGCGCAATGATTGCGGGCTTGTTTTCCTTGCGGTACTTGCTGTAAGCCTCAAGGCTCATCAGGCTCTCGATGGTGATTTTTCCAGTGGTCTGCATATCAAATCTCTAGTGAACTCGTCTTAATAAGCCGTCTGTCACAAGCCATAGGCCTCGCGGATCAGCGTCAGCGGATGCTTTTGCGGCGGCGCGCCCAACCCGTTGACCTCGAAGCCCTGTGAAATATGGTGGCCGCCCAGCGGGCAATCACTGCTGATCACGTCTGGCAGGCCGCCGTCCTTGTGATTGGCCATGGCCTTGAACAGGGGCTTGCCGATCTTCATGGCCTGCTGGTGCGTGGCTTTCTTGACGCCAAACGTACCTGCATGGCCCGAGCAGCGCTCATGCGTGTGCACGCTGGTGCCGGGCACCATCTTGAGCATTTCTTCGGTCTTCTTGCCAATGTTCTGGACACGGCCATGGCATGGAATCTGATAGCTGATTTTTCCCAATGCCACCGGGAAATCCGCCTTCAGCAGGCCATCGCGTTTGCGCGCCATCATGTACTCGAATGGGTCCCACATAGCCTCCTTGACGAGCTGCACGTCGGCATCGTCCGGATACATCAGCGGAATTTCCTGCTTGAACATCAGCGCACAGCTTGGCACGGCAGCCAGAATGGCATAGCCATCCCTGGCATACCTGGCCAGCACCGGGATGTTTGCTTCCTTGCTGGCGTTCACAGAGTCCAGATCACCCAGTTCCAGCTTGGGCATGCCGCAGCACTTTTCTTTTTCAACGATCACATACGGCACGTCGTTGTGATCCAGCACCTTGAGCAAATCCAGACCGATGCCGGGCTCGTTGTAGTTGATGTAGCAGGTGGCAAATATCGCGACCTTGCCAGGCGTCTTTTCGCCGTCTTTCACTACCGTGGCCTTGGCTTTGGGAGTGCCTGAGCGGAATTTTTTGTGGGCGAGCGCCGGCAGCCAGGCATCTTTGTCCACGCCCAGCGTCGACTCCATCACGCTGCGGGCGGCAGCGGTCTTGTTCACTGCGTTGACAGCCTGCACCACGATGGGAATGCCTGCAAGCGACCCGTGCACGTCAGTCGATGCCAGCAGCTTCTCGCCAAAGCCGACATCACCTTTTTTGAACTTGATGGCCTTGGCCCGCAGCATGGTATGCGGAAAATCCAGATTGAACTCGTGGGGCGGCACGTAAGGGCATTTGGTCAGGTAGCACAGGTCA
>JAHEBY010000445.1 GCA_024642025.1 Comamonadaceae bacterium
TTCAAAAGAACCGGAAAAATTTGGAACTGGCCATGTGGAAGGTATCGTGGAATCAGGGTCGGCCAACAACAGCGCGCTGGCAGGCGCCTGGATTCCCGCGTTGGTGTTCGGAATCCCGGGGGATTCCATCACGGCCATTGTGATTGGCGTGCTCTACATGAAGAACATGAACCCGGGCCCGTCGCTGTTTACCACCAATCCGCAGAACATCTATGCCGTCTTTCTGCTGTTCATTGTGGCCAACATCATCATGGTTCCAATGGGCATCCTGTGTATCAAGGTGGCGCGGCGCATCCTCAAAGTGCCGCGCAACGTGCTTATGCCGATCATCCTGATGTTTTGCATCGTGGGCACGTTTGCCATCAACAACTCCCTGTTCGAAGTGGGCGTGATGTTGATTGCCGGGCTGATCGCCTACGTGCTGGAAGAGAACAAATTCCCTATCGCGCCTGCGATTCTGGGTGTGGTGCTGGGCGGCATGCTGGAGGAGAACTTCATCACGTCAATGATCAAGGCAGACGGCAACCTGATGGCTTTTGCGGCGCGACCCATCGCTGCGACTTTGGCCTGCGTAACGGTGACGATATGGAGCTTTCCCATTCTGATGGCCCTGAAGAAAAAGGCGCTTGCTAAGGCCTGAGGCCGAGAACACAGCACAACTTTTCAGCGCTGCCCCACCTTTACCGGCCCAAACACGGTTTGTGCTTCTTTGGGCAGACAGCGCCAGTACTGCGGGCTGGCCGCCACCGTGCCGCCCAGCGCCGCGGCAGCTTCCCACGGCCAGCGGGGTTTGTAGAGCAGGGGGCGGGCCAGCGCAATTAAATCAGCGTCGCCAGCTTGTAGGATGTCTTCAGCTTGTTGGGGCTCGGTGATCAGGCCCACCGCGGTGGTGGTCAGTCCGCAAGCTTCGCGCACAGCTTTGGCAAACGGGACTTGATAGGCCGGGCCGATGGCGATCTTTTGCAGCGGCGACGCGCCACCTGACGAGACGTGCACAAAGTCCGCGCCCAGGTCTTTCAGCTGTCGCGCCAGTTCGCAGGTTTGCGGCAAGTCCCACGCGCCCTCGACCCAATCGGTGGCCGAAACCCGCATGCCGACCGGGCCGCTGAATACCTTGCGCACAGCAGCAAACACTTCGAGCGGAAACCGCATGCGATTCTCTGTGCTGCCACCGTAGTGGTCAGTTCGCTGGTTGCCCAGGGGTGACAAAAATTCGTGCAGCAGATAGCCGTGGGCAGCATGCAGTTCAACTGCCTCAATGCCCATACGCGCGGCGCGTTTGGCCGCCGTTACAAACGCCTCGCGCACCTGCGCTATCTGCTCAAGCGTCAGGGCATGCGGCGACGATTCGGTCGGCAGCTGCGGTATGGCCGACGGCGCAACGGTTTGCCAGCCACCGTCAGTCATGCTGATCAGTTGTCCGCCTTTCCAGGGCATGGCGCTGGAGGCCTTGCGCCCTGCATGGGCAAGCTGGATGCACACCGGCATGGCGGGCGCCAGTTTGCGGGCGCGTGCGAGGGTGTCACCCAGCGCCTTTTCTGTGCGGTCATCCCACAGCCCGAGACAGCCGTGGGTGATGCGCCCGTCTGCAGTGACGGCGGTTGCCTCAATGGTGAGCAAAGCAGCGCCGCTGTTGAGCAGGCTGGTCCAGTGCGCGAGGTGCCAGTCGGTCGCGGCGCCGTTGTCGGCCGAATATTGGCACATGGGCGCAATCACGATGCGGTTGGCCAACTCGAGGCCACCATTGGGTGAAGAAAGTGTGAGAGGAGAGAACAGCTTGCTCAATTTGGGTACCTATGGTTGCGGGTTTGATTGTGTGGTTTGCGTTAACTTGTTGATGTTAATTGGAAACGCTATGCTCTTCACATGCCGCGACTTACCCAGGCCCCCAACCTTGCCATCGCCACGCTGTGGGCCGATGCCCTGGCCGTCGAGGGCATAGAGTCCAGTGTGCAGCGGCAGTACCTGAGTGGCGTGGCGGGGGATTTGCCGCCTGACCAATGCCTGCCCGAAGTCTGGTTCAAGCACCCATCACAAGAAGCCCGCGCGCGGCAGCTTCTGCATGATCTGCAAAACATACCGCAGCACCGCTGGCGGTGCGGCTGTGGCGAGCTGGTGGAAGGGGGCTTCGAGCAGTGCTGGAGTTGCGGGGCATTCATGCCGCGATGATGGGACAATGAGCCTATGACGTTGACCGAGCTCAAATACATCGTGGCCGTGGCTCGCGAGCACCATTTTGGCAAGGCGGCGGAGGCCTGTTTTGTTTCGCAGCCGACGCTGTCGGTGGCGGTCAAAAAACTTGAGGAAGAGTTGGACATCAAGCTCTTCGAGCGCAACGCAAGCGAGGTCACGGTGACTCCGCTTGGCGAAGAGGTGGTGCGGCAGGCGCAGTCGGTGCTGGAGCAGGCGGCGAATATCAAGGAAATTGCCAAGCGAGGCAAAGATCCGCTATCTGGCCCCTTGCGGCTGGGCGTGATCTACACCATTGCGCCGTATCTGCTGCCCGAGCTGGTGAAGAATGTGATCGACACCACGCCACAAATGCCCCTGATGCTGCAGGAGAATTTCACCGTCAAGCTGCTCGAGATGCTGCGTACCGGCGAAATTGATTGCGCCATAC
>JAHEBY010000070.1 GCA_024642025.1 Comamonadaceae bacterium
GGCGCGGGCGCGTGAGCGAACGGGTGCACACGATGGCCACTCTGCTGGTAGCGCTGGGCACCACCGCATCGGCCTTCTGGATTCTGGCGCTCAACTCGTGGATGCACACGCCCGCCGGCTTTGAAATGATCAACGGCCAGGCGCACGTGACGAGTTGGTTCGAGGTGATTTTCAACCCCTCGTTTCCGTACCGTATGACGCACATGCTGCTGGCCTCGGGCCTCACAGTTGCTTTTTTGCTGGCCGGCATCAGCGCCTATCGCTGGCTCAAAAAGGACCGCGGCGAAGATGTGCTGGCCACGCTGAAAGTGGGCATGTATGTGGCTGCCGCGCTAATACCCGTGCAAATCGTGGTGGGTGACCTGCATGGCTTGAACACGCTGGAGCACCAGCCGGCCAAGATTGCCGCCATGGAGGGCCTGTGGGAAACCCAGCGCGGTGCTCCGGCCGTGGTGTTCGCGCTGCCGGACAAGTCCACGCATTCCAACCGGTTTGAAATCGCCATCCCCAAACTGGCCTCGCTGTATCTCACACATAGCCTGGACGGCGAAATCAAAGGCATCGACGCATTTGGCGACCAGCACCCGCCGGTTGCGCCCATTTTCTGGTCGTTCCGGATCATGGTGGGCATCGGCATGCTGATGCTGGCCGTGAGCTGGTTCACCAGCTGGCAATTGCGGCGCAACGCTCAGCGGCGCAACGACGACATGTTGCACCCCTGGCTGGTGCGCCTTCTCGTCGGCATGACGTTTTCGGGCTGGGCGGCGCTGGTGGCAGGCTGGTATACGACAGAGGTTGGCCGCCAGCCCTGGCTGGTGCAGGGCGTGCTGACCACGGCCCAAGCCGCCTCAGCTGTTCCGGCGGGCAATATTGCGCTCACGCTGGCCCTGTATCTGACGCTCTATGCCGCGCTGCTGGTGGCCTACATCAAAGTGGTGTTTTATCTGGCGGGCAAACCTGCCAAGGCCCAACAGCCGCTGTCAACCGACCCGCGCGAAGCTGGAGCCCAACATGCTTGACCTCGTGCCCGACCTGACCCAAACCGCCGGCTGGATGCCACTGGTCTTTGCAATTGTGATGGCTCTGGCCATGTTGGCCTACGTGGTGCTGGACGGCTACGACTTGGGCGTTGGCGTGCTGCTGCGCCGCGCCGACTCCGAGCTGCAAAAAGACACCATGATCGCCAGCATTGGTCCGTTTTGGGACGCCAACGAAACCTGGCTGGTGCTGGGCGTCGGCGTGCTGCTGGTGGGGTTTCCGATGGCGCACGGCGTCATACTGGGCGCGCTGTATCTGCCCGTTGCGCTGATGCTCATTGCGCTGACGCTGCGCGGCGTGGCGTTTGACTTTCGCGTCAAGGCCCGTGCGGTGCACAAGCCGCTGTGGGACCGCGCGTTTTACGCGGGTTCAACGTTGGCCGGCTGGTCGCAGGGCTACATGCTGGGCGGGCTGATCACCGGGTTCAAGGACGACGTCTGGAACCACCTGTTCAGCGCGCTGATTGGTTTTTGCCTGCTGGCCGCTTACACGCTCCTGGGCGCGGGCTGGCTCATCATGAAAACCGAGGGCGAGCTGCAGCTCAAAGCTGTGCGCTGGGGCAAAGCCAGTTTGGGACTGACCGCGCTGGGCGTGCTGGTTATTTCCATTGCGACGCCGCTGGTAAGCCAACGTATCTTTGACAAATGGTTCAGCTTTCCCAATGTGTTCATGCTGCTGCCCATTCCGGCCATGACGCTGGTGCTGTTTGTGGTGATGGCGCGCAGCTTCAAGCGCCTGCCGGTTCGGCTCGGTCTGGGCAACCAATATGGCGCGGGCGTGCCGTTTGCCTGCACCCTGGGCATCTTTCTGCTGGCCTTCTATGGTCTGGCATACAGCCTGTTTCCGTGGCTGGTGATCGACAAAATCACCCTCTGGCAAGCCGCCAGTTCAACCGAAGCGCTGACCGTGATTTTTTACGGCGTGGTGGTGGTGCTGCCAGTCATCATTGGCTACACGGTGTTTGCCTACCGCGTGTTCTGGGGCAAGTCCAGCGCGCTGAATTACTGAAGAGCAAGCCGGCCTACGCGAAATCCCCGGCGACACGCTGGACCTGCCGCTATTGCTGCGCAATGACGTAACGGCGACTTCTTTAACTGCCCAACTCGCTGACTCGAACCCGCCGCCTCCTCCAATTGCAGGAGGCGGCCGGCGGCTCTCACGTTCCTGTGGCATTACGTCACCTCAATACCATGCATTTCTCACCCCTGTAACAGCGCCATGCGCAGCAAGATGCATGCTGCAGTGGATGTTTTGAAGCTGCGTCAAGCAGGAGGGAATGATCATGAAATACAGTCGCTCTAACAAGAGTTTTTTGATGCGCTGGTCTGCAGCGCTGTCTTTGTGTGTCTGGCTCGGTGTGGTGATTGGGTTCAGTACGCTGGATGTGGCCTACGCGCAAACGCCGAAACCCGCGAAGCAGATGAAGACCGGGTATCAATATGCGGCCAAGGTGGTTTGCTCATTGCTGCTGCCTCAGCAGGATGGTTCGCTGGCGCGCGGCACGTACCGCACGCTGGTGAACATCCACAACCCAACCAACCAGGACATTTCCATTGCCGCCAAAGTGGCATTGGCGTCCGGGTTTGGCACCGATCCAGGCCCCTTTGGTGTGACCCCGTTCAAGGAGGCCAAACTGTCACCCGATGGTGCCACCAGTTTGAGCTGCTTTGATGTGGCCGGATTTTTCTGCCCGATCAACAACATATGCGTTGACTTTGCTTTTCTGGAGGGATTTGTGGTGATCAAAAGCCCGGTGCCGCTCGACGTGGTGAGCGTCTACACCGCACGCCACACTGATGGCGAGGTTGAAACCATCGACGTGGAGACTGTGGCACCGCGCCTGATCAAGGAAACCGTGGCTGTAGGGTATGGCACTGCGCCACCGGCCGAAATGAAACATATGGACTACCCGCCCAAAGACAGTCCAGCCTATGGCAAATCACCGCCCAAACAAATGTGTGGCGGCATTGCCAGCATTGCCTGCCAGGGCGGCAAGGTATGCGTGGACGACCCCTCAGACACCTGCGACCCCACTAAAGGTGGCGCAGATTGTCCGGGCATCTGCGTTACGCCGGCATCAAAGTAGCGACACAAGGGCCAAACTTAACTTTTGCCCTTACAAAATATGTGCGGGTAGCTATATTTTTTGTAGCCGACGGTGAGATGATCTGATCAGCCGACGTCGGCTCAAAGCGCTTCCTGAAGCGGCGCCGGGCGCCACTTGGCCAGCCGGTTTTCAATCAGCGTCATGATGTATTCGGCGGCCAGCGCCACCACCATGATGATCACGATGGCGCCATACATGCCCGCCGCATCAAACGAACCCTTGGCGACATTGATGAGCAGTCCGATACCGTAGCGGGCGCCTACAAACTCACCCACAATCGCGCCAACAATCGCAAAGCCAAAGCTCACGTGCAGAGACGCAAAAATCCAGCTCATGGCAGACGGAATCACCACCGAGCGCGTCAGCTGCCAGCCTTTGGCACCCAGAATCTGGGCGTTGGCCAGCAAGTTGCGGTCTGCCTCCACCACGCCCTGAAACGCGTTGGAGAACACCACAAAAAACACCATCACAAAAGACAAGGCCACTTTGGACGTGAGCCCCAGGCCAAAGATCATGATGAAAATTGGAGCCAGCACCACGCGGGGCACCGAATTGATGACCTTGATATAGATTGAAAACACATCGGCCAGCATTTTGTTGCGCCCCAGCGCGATGCCGGCCACGATGCCCGCGATGGAGCCTGAAAAGAAGCCCAGCAGGGATTCCTCCATCGTCACCCACAAGTGGTACCAAAGTGAGCCTTCGGAGGTGCCCTCCACCACCCACTCTTTCAGGCGCAAGGCAATGGCCACCGGGCTCGAAAAGAAAAACGGATCAATCCATTTGGCGCGAACGCCCAGCTCCCAGCCGCCGAGGAACACCGCCAGAATCGCCCAGCGCCAAAAGTAAACTGTGGCGGTGCGTTTGCCGGCGGCTTTGGCAGCCGCCGCTTCAATTTCAGCATCCGACGTGCCGGGCTGAAAAACCGCCGCTGCGGGCGCTGTGGGCAGATTGGAAAGTGTGGCTTCAGTCATGTCAATTCCTCGTCAGGCCACCAGGGCTTCTTCGCGGGCAGCGCCCCGTTGCACTTCATCGCGCAGGTCATCCCAGATGGTTCGCGCAATGTCGATAAATTTCGCGTCGTAGCGGATTTCGCTGACGACTCGTGGGCGCGCAAGGTCAATCGGGTAGACCGATTTCACGGTGGCAGGGCCCGATGTCAGCACAAACACCCGGTCCGCCAGTGCAATCGCCTCCTCCAGGTCATGGGTGACAAAAACCACAGAAGCCCTGGCCTGCGACCACAGATTCAGAAGCTCTTCGTGCATCATCACGCGGGTCTGCACATCCAGCGCTGAAAACGGTTCGTCCATCAGCAGGATCTGCGGCTCATTGATAAACGTCTGCGCCAGCGACACGCGTTTGCGCATACCGCCCGACAGCTGGTGGGGATATTTGCTCTCATGCCCTGCAAGGTGCACCCGTGCCAGCCACTCGCGCGCCTTGGCATACGCCTCGTCTTTTGGCATGCCGCGAAAGACCGGGCCGGCGACCACGTTGTCGATCACGCTGCGCCAGGGGAAGAGCGCATCGGTCTGAAACACAAAGCCGATGCGGGGGTCAATGCCCGCCACCGGCGCACCCATCACCCGCACCTCACCGGCAGACGGCTTGGCCAGGCCGGTAACCAGGTTCAACGTGGTCGACTTTCCGCACCCCGTGGGGCCCACCACCGCAACAAACTCCCCCTGTGCCACGCTCATGTTGAAGTCGCGTAGCGCCGTCATGGACTTTCCGTCTGGCGTGATAAAGCGCCGGCTGACGTTGATCAGCTCAATGGCGGGCGGGCGGTTGGCGGGTTGCTGCATGGGCTTTTCGGAGTGCGGGGGGTGCGAGGAGTGTGGGGTTGTGGAATTTACTTGGCGTTCTTCACGAACTCGGTCGTGAAGGTCTTGGACAAGTCCACCGTTTTGCCCTTGACGTTTTTTGAGAAAGCCGACAACACGGCCAGCACCGTTTCGGGGCCACCGGCAGGCATCACGCCGTCTGGCGTGAACATGCCTTTGCCGTCAGCCAGCGCCTTGACATAGCCTTCCTTGTCGCCCACGTAGAAGTCCTTGGGCATCTTGTCGGCAATCTCCGCTGCGGTGTGCGTGTCGATGTACTTCAGCGTTTTGACAAACGCGTTGGCCAGCTTTTGCACAGTTGGCTTGTTTTTCTCCACCCAGTCGGTTGGCATGTAGAGCGACGCCGCCGGATAGGTGCCGCCCAGTGCTGCCTTGGTTTTCTCGATGGAGCGCATGTCGATCAACACACGGGCATCGCCCGTCTTGAGCAGGCGCGAGATGGTGGGCTCGGTGGTCATACCCGCCTGAATCTTGTCTTGCGTCATCGCAGCGATGAAGGTGGTGCCTGCACCGACGGGCACCGAGGTGAACTCACCCAGTGGCACACCGGCTTTGACCATCAGGTATTGCGTCAGAAAATTGGTGGATGAACCCAGGCCGGTTACGCCCAGACTCTTGCCGCGCAGGTCGGCCATGGACTTGACTTCCGGATGGGTGTTGGAGATGAGCTCCACTTCACCCGGAGCCTGGCTGAACTGCACCACCGATTCGACGAATTTGCCTTTGGTCTGCAAATCCACGCAATGGTCATAAAACCCGACCACGCCCTGCACCGCGCCCGCCAGCATTTCGTTTTCGGCATCGACGCCAGCGCCTTCGTTCAGAAGCTCCACATCCAGCCCTTCGGCTTTGAAGTAGCCCAGGCTCTCAGCCAATTTGGCCGGCAGGTAGATGTGCTTTTCGTAACCACCCACCATGATGCTGACCTTGTTGTCGGCCATGGCACCGGCGCATCCGGCTGCCAGCGCGAGAACGCTCACGGCTTTGGCAAGTTGGGTTGAAGTAAATCTGGATTTCATGAAAGCTCCTGAGTTGTTTGAGGAGCGAACGATACGGGGGATGCGCTTTCAGTTCGCTTTCAGTTCACCACACCTAGGGAAAGTACCTAAGGTCAGTTTCAACCCCGTGCCAGCACTATGATTTGCCATGCGAATTCTGGTTGTTGAAGACAATATCGAGCTGGCCGAGTGGCTGGGGCGCACGCTGCGCCGCGAGAAATACACCGTCGACTGGATCGACAACGGCGCAGACGCCGACTTCGCGCTCAAGAGCGAAAAATACAACCTGGTCATTCTTGACCTGGCACTGCCAAAGATGGACGGCAAAACGGTCTTGCGCAACCTGCGTGCAAGGCGCGACTCCACGCCCGTGTTGGTACTCACCGCCAACAACTCCATGCAAACCCGCGTGAGCGAGCTCGATCACGGTGCCGATGACTACATGGCCAAACCGTTTGAAATCGAAGAGCTGGAAGCGCGTATCCGCGTTTTGCTGCGTCGTTCGTCGGGCCAGGCGAACCCGCAGCTGACCTGTGCTGACCTCAGTTTCAACACCAACACGCGCGAGTTTCAGGTGGCGCAGCAGGCTTTGGCGCTTACGCCCAGGGAGCGCGCAGTGCTTGAAGTGCTGATTCGCCGCGCTGGCGCCACCATCACCAAGCAGGCGCTGGCCATGAGCCTGTTTTCGATGGACGAGCAGGTGTCTGCGGATGCCATCGAGATTTACGTGCATCGGCTTCGCAAGAAGCTGGAGCACAGCGGTGCCGCGATTTTGACCTTACGCGGCCTCGGTTACATGCTGAGCCCGGCACCGCATGCCTAGAGGGGTGTTGCGCGCCAGTAGCCTGCGCCGCCACTTGCTGCTGTGGGTGCTGGTGCCGCTGGCCAGCGCCGTCGCTGTCATGGCCTGGCTGGCCTACAAAAGCTCGCGTGACACGGCAACGGTCGTGCAAGACCAGCTGCTGCTGGGCTCGGCCCGCATGATTGCCGAGCAAATCAGTTTTGAAGACGGCACCTTTCAGCACCAGATTCCGCCGGCGGCGCTTGAGCTTTTTCAATCTGGTGAGCTGGACCATATTTACTACCGCGTCACCACCGGCGCCGGGATATTGCTTGCCGGTTACACCGATTTGCCCACATCGCGGATTGACCCACCGTCAATTGCCCAGATAACGGCACCCTTTTTCTTTGCAGCCAGCATGCGTGGTGAGCCGGTGCGCATCGTGGCGTTTTATCAGCCGGTCATCGGCAACCCGTCGGCTCTTCCAGTGGTGGTGGAAGTGGCGCAGACCACTAACGCCCGTCAAAAACTCACCCGCGACCTGTGGCTGCGCACGCTGGCGCAGCAGCTGCTGATATTGGCGCTGGCTACCGTGTTCATTTTGTATGGTTTGCGCCGGGGCTTGCAGCCACTGGTTCACCTGCGCGACGACGTGCGCGCCCGCACCGAAGGCTCGCTGCAGCCCCTGCAGACCAGCCATGTTCCGTCTGAGCTGACACCCGTTATGGAGGCGTTTAACGACTACATCGTCCGTCTTGAGACCTACACACGCCAGCGAACCACCTTTGTGCAAAACGCCGCCCACCAGTTGCGCACGCCGCTAGCGGTGCTGAACACGCAAATCAGCGACGCCGAGCGCGCCGACAGGAAGTCCGATGGTGACCAGTCGCTGTCGGCGGCACGTACCACGCTGCAGCAAACCACGAGGCTGGTGAACCAGTTTCTGACGCTGTCCAGCGCCGAGGCGTCGCAGGTGCAGGTGGTCAACATGACGACTCAAGAGGTTTGCGACGTGGTGCAGACCGTTATGGAGAGCCTGGCGCTGCAGGCTCATACGAAGGAAATCGATCTGGGCTTCGAGCGTTTGGGCACTGACGCCAACGCCGCCATCGACCCGGGCGCGCTGCACGAGATTGTCACCAACGTGCTCGAAAATGCCATTCGCTACACGCCCGCAAAAGGAATCGTCACGGCGCGCGTGCGGTCTGCCCCCTCGGGAATTGACTTCTCTGTTGAAGACAATGGGCCCGGCGTACCCGTGTCAAGCCGTGCGAGGTTGTTCGAACGCTTCTTTCGCGCCGAAGGCGTCACGCAAAGCGGCAGTGGCCTGGGCCTCGCGATCGTCAAAGAGTGGGCCCAGCAATGCGGCGGAACAGTTCAGGCGACCAGCCCTGCCCACGGTGGCCACGGGTTGTTGGTTACCGTACGCTTTTTTGCGCGGGCCGCCTGAGCGCTCTCACGCGCAGGGTGCCCGCAGGCATCAAAGGCATGCGCGCGTTGAGACCCACGTTTTAGTCATACCTGACCGACGCCTAAATTCAGAGTAACAGCGTGAATTTGTTCCTTCCTTGGTGCTCGCTCAGTGAATAGAATTTTTTCTGCGGCGAACGTTTTCCCCGCATCAACCTGAGGTAATGGTCATGAAACACAGTATCGTCGTTGCAGTTTTTTACGGTTTGCTAGTAGCAGTCGGCTGGCTGGGTCGCTTCGACATCGCGCAACTGGATGCGCCGGATGCCTCGACACAAATTGCCGCAATCGGGTTGCCATCCACGAATTTTTGACAGCGACTTTCGAGCACTTGACTAGCATCAAGTGCCGTACGAATAGAAGCAAACTACGCTTGCCAGACTTTGGCTGAGGGCCAAAGCTCAATAAGGAATGGCTGGCCAACGCAATAAATGCGTTGCAAAGTGTTTGGGAAGCCCTCAAGTTCCCGTTCGTGGCGTCGATAGCTGGGTACTGGGTCCATATTTTGGTGGGCCATACGTTCTCAACCATCGAGGCCCGCCATGAAAAGTAACATTCTTCTTGTAGACGACAACCCCGGCATGATCCAGGTCATGGGCCGTATTCTGTCCGGCGTGGGGCAAATCCGGTTTGCAACCAGTGGCGAAGCTGCGCTGCAGCAAATGCGCAAGCAGGCGCCCGATCTGGTGTTGCTGGACGCGGAAATGCCCGGCATGACAGGCTACGAAGTCTGCGAAATCATGAAGGCAGACCTCGAGCTGCGCGACATCCCGGTGATCTTCGTCACCAGCCACAGTGGCCCGGATTTCGAACTCAAGGGCCTGCATCTGGGTGCTGTGGACTTTATAGGCAAACCCATCAGCGAACCCTTGCTGATTGCCCGGGTGCAAACGCAGTTGCGCGTGAAGTCGCTGACCGACGAGCTCAAGCGCATTGCCACCATTGATGCGTTGACAGAGGTGGCCAACCGGCGCAGCTTTGACGAATCGCTGGCCCGCGAATGGAAGCGCTGCCAGCGCAGTGGCGATCCGATTTGCCTGCTGATGCTGGATGTGGATCACTTCAAACTGTTCAACGACCGCTATGGCCACCCCTCAGGCGACGCCTGCCTGCGGCAAGTGGCCCAGGCACTGTGCGACGCCACCCTGCGCCCGGCCGACCTGGTGGCCCGCTACGGTGGCGAAGAATTCGCCATATTGCTGCCACAAACACCTCAGGCCGGCGCTGAGCTGCTGGCCCAACGCATGTTGGACGCGGTGGAAATGCTCGGCATCCCGCATGAAGCCTCGCTGACCGCCAACCACGTAACCGTCAGCATCGGCATCGGGTGCTTTGACGCAGACAGCGCCGCCTGGGATAGGCTCTCGTCCAACATCACACCCGGCACTGTAG
>JAHEBY010000446.1:0-999 GCA_024642025.1 Comamonadaceae bacterium
AAAGCTGCTGAACTGCGCCAGAAAGACGTTGCCGGCCTGCAAACGGAAGTCAAAGAGCTGCAAAAAGCCCACTTTGGCCTGCGCATGCAAAAAGCCACGCAACAACTCAACAACACCGCTACGCTGCGCTCCACGCGCCGCGATATTGCTCGCGCCAAGACCATTCTTGTCGAGAAGCAAAGCGCTGAAAAAACCGCCAAATAAGGAGCCCTGAATGACGGAAGCTAAAAAATCCCTCAAGCGCACCTTGATTGGCAAGGTGGTCAGCGACAAGCGTGCCAAGACAGTGACCGTGCTGGTGGAGCGTCGTGTGAAGCACGAACTCTACGGCAAGATCGTTGGCAAATCGAGCAAGTACCATGCCCACGATGAAAAGGGTGAGTACAAGCTGGGTGACATGATTGAAATCACGGAAAGCAAACCGATTTCCAAGACCAAGAACTGGGTTGCAACCCGCCTGGTTCAAAAGGCAAGCCTCGTTTAAGCCTTTTTGGCTGCTGACGGCAGGACTTGAAAAAACGGCTCACAATGTGAGCCGTTTTTGTTGGTTGGTTCAATTCAAATTTTCAGGAGCACAGCATGATCAAAGTGGGCGATACCCTTCCCGTCGCAACCCTGATGGAATACAGCGAGGTGGAAGGCAATGGCTGCAGCATTGGCCCCAATCCGGTGGATGTACAGAAAGCGGCGGCTGGCAGGACGATCGCGCTGTTTGCACTGCCTGGCGCTTTCACGCCGACCTGCTCGGCCAAGCACGTCCCGGGATTTGTCGAGCGGTTTGATGACCTGAAGGCGGCCGGGGTTGATGAAATCTGGTGTGTGAGCGTGAATGATGCTTTCGTCATGGGGGCCTGGGCACGGGACCAGAAAACCGGCGCCAAGGTGCGGATGCTGGCTGATGGCAGCGCGGACTTCACGAAAGCAACCGGTCTGACGCTGGACCTGACCAGTCGTGGTATGGGTCTGCGCAGCAACCGCTACTCCATGCTGGTGAGGGAT
>JAHEBY010000446.1:1009-2616 GCA_024642025.1 Comamonadaceae bacterium
GACCGGGCAAGTTTGAAGTCAGTGACGCAAAAACCCTGTTGGCACAGGCCAAGGCCTGATCTGGGCGTTTGACAAGGAAGCTGCTGCTAGCGCGTCAGCGGCTTTTTTGTGAAGTCTGCAACAGGTCTGCCTTCAGGTAGTGCGCCCCCGCCATGGGGTTATGGTAGTAAGGGGGGATATCCACAAACCCGAGATCCGCATACAAGGTACGGGCCGCTTCCATATCGTCGAGCGTGTCCAGCAAGACATAGTTGTAGTCCGCGATCCGCGCCGCTTCCATGATGGCTTCGGCAAGCTGGCGGCCGAGGCCGAGGCCGCGGAAAGCAGGCCGGACATAGAGGCGCTTCATTTCACAGGCATTCGGATAGTCGACCGAGTCCAGGGGGCGAAGGGCGCAGCAGCCGGCCAGTACGCCGTTGACATTTGCCATGCGCAGGGTGCCACGTGGCTCAGCATAGTCACCCGGCAAGCTGGACAGTTCGGCGTCGAAGCCCTGGAAGCTCAGATCGACTTGCAGACCGACCGCATACTCGCGGAAGATGTCACGCAAAGCATCAAACTCTTGCGTGGCGGAGGGCGTGAACAGTTCAACCAGTGAAGAAGTCAAAATCAGCCGAAAGGCAGTAGAAACTGCTGTGAGTTTATCGCTAATGAGGAGCAGACCATGAAAAGCCGAAGATATCAGCGAATCAGGTGGGCTGCAGTGATTGTGGCGGGCTACTTGGTTGCTGCCTGCCAGACTGTCCAAACCACCCAGCCGGGGGCGGTCGGTATCACACGCACGCAGAGCATGGCGGTCAGTGCCCAGGAAATCGAGAAGGCTTCTGCACAGAGTTATAGCAAGATGATTAAAGAGGCCGACAGCAGGAACACCTTGAATCGCGACACCATCATGCTGGCCAGGGTGCAGGGGGTGGCACGCCGGCTGATCGCGCAAACACCGGTCTTTCGCTCTGACGCAAGCCATTGGCGTTGGGAGGTCAACCTGTTCCAGAGTGAGCAGGTCAACGCTTTTTGCATGGCGGGCGGCAAAATCGGGATTTATTCGGGCCTGATCAGCAAGCTGCAGTTGACAGACAGTGAGTTGGCTGCCGTCATGGGCCATGAGATGGCGCATGCGTTGCGAGAGCATGTGCGCGAGCAGGTCTCCCTGCAATACGCGGCCCAGTTGCCGGGTATCCTGCTTGCGGCGATCACGGGCAGTCAAGTGCTTTCGCAACTCGGGGACTTGGTCACGGATGTGACGCTAGGCCTTCCCCGCAGTCGACAGGCCGAGAGCGAGGCCGACGAAATGGGGGTTGAACTCGCCGCACGTGCGGGGTATGACCCGAACGCGGCCATCGCGCTCTGGCAGAAAATGAACCGGCTGGGGGGGGCACGTCCGCCCGAGTTTCTGAGCACGCACCCATCGCCGGCAACTCGAGAACAGGATCTGGCCCGCACGGCCAGTATGGTGTACCCGCTCTACCAGCGGGCGGCAAAGCACTAAGGGCGTGTCACCCGCCAGCGAATTTGATCAATGCACCCACAAGGGCAGCGCAAATACCGAGGGTGAAGAACGCAAGTGTGCGTGTGCCAAGGTCATCGCGCGAACCTTGTGCACTGAC
>JAHEBY010000071.1 GCA_024642025.1 Comamonadaceae bacterium
AGGCAGGCTTCCCAGATGGCTTTAGCACCGACCTGTGGGCCATGCCTGTGCAACGTCCTTACAACCCCAACGCCAAACGCATTGCCGAGCTGATGCAGGCAGACCTGGCCAAGGTCGGCGTGAAGGCCGAGATCAAGAGCTTCGAATGGGGCGAGTACCGCAAGCGCATGCAGGCCGGCGAGCACCAGATGGGCATGCTGGGCTGGACTGGCGATAACGGCGACCCAGACAACTTCCTGAATATTCTGCTGGGTTGCGATTCCGCCAAGTCCGGGGGCTCCAATGTAGCCAAGTTCTGCTACAAGCCATTTGAAGACCTGATCCAGAAAGCCAAGACGTCGTCGAACATGGGCGAGCGCACCAAGCTGTATGAGCAGGCTCAAGTGATCTTCAAGGAACAGGCGCCCTGGTTCACCATTGCACATGCTATTCAGACCAAACCCGTTCGCAAAAACGTGATTGACTTCAAACTGAGCCCGTTTGGGCGCCACACGTTCTATGGCGTGGACATCAAGGAGTAGTCACCACAGACTGTTCTCCGTTTAGCAAAAAGGCCGTCGTTAGACGGCCTTTTTTATTGAGCTACTGAATCAAACCTTCGGTGTACTCTGAACGCATCGGTAGCCGCCACCAGCGCACGGGCGCTACCCGGCTCGCTCGCGGCATGTCCGGCGTCCTCCACGATCTTTAGCACGGCTTCAGGCCAGGCCTCGTGCAGCCGATATGCAGAGGCTGGTGGGCAGACCACGTCATATCGCCCTTGAATGATGACGGCAGGCAAGTGCCGGATAAGGCCGACGTTTTGGACCAGTTGGTCTTCGGCAAAGAACCCTCGGTTGCAAAAGTAATGGGCCTCCAGACGACCCAGCCCCAACGCAACGGCGTCAGAGCCAAACTCATCCACGACGTCTGGACGAGGCAGCATGTGCAGGCAACTGCCCTCGTAGCAACTCCACACCCGCGCCGCAGACAGCGCGATCTGCAGGTCATCGCCAAACAGGCGTCGCGCAAAGGCTTGCAGCAGATCACCACGCTCAGACGTTGGAATATGCGTCACAAACTGGGCATGCGCTTCCGGGAAGAACCAACCGATACCGTTCATGAACCAGGCGATCTCGGCAGGCGTACATAAAAATATTCCGCGCAGCACGAACCCAAGACAACGCGGCGCATACGCCTGACCATATGCCAGCGCCAGAGTCGACCCCCATGAGCCACCAAACACCAGCCACTGTTCAACGCCCAACAACTCCCGGATACGCTCAATATCGGCAATCAGTAGTTGCGTGGTGTTGTTCCGGAACTCGCCAAGCGGCGTGGAACGACCCGCGCCGCGCTGGTCAAACAGAATGATCCGGTAGCTCTGCGGATTAAAGAACCGGCGATGCAGCGTCGACAGCCCGGAGCCCGGCCCTCCGTGCAAAAACAGCACCGAAATGCCTGCCGGGTTCCCGCATTCTTCCCAATACAGCGTGTGCAATTCATCCACCGCAAGCATGCCCGTTCGATGCGGTTCGATAGCGGGGTATAAAACCCCTTCAAGATCATCTTCATCGATCAAAATAGACCTTTAGCCCTCGTTAAATATAAGCTTTTAGCTACTATTTTTGTAGTGATTTGGCGGTAATGGCGGACAAGGTGGTGCGGGTGCTGATCACCTCCGGGTCCAGCGCCACCTCAATCACGGTTCCCCCCAGTCGGGCCAACGCTGCGAGCAGCTCGGGTTCAAACTCAGCGGTGCGGCTGATACGCACGCCCGCATAGCCGTAGGCACGCGCCAGCGCCGCAAAGTCAGGGTTGACCAGGTGCGTACCCGCCACACGGTCTGGATACTCGCGCTCCTGATGCATGCGAATCGTGCCGTACATGCCGTTGTTGAGCAGCAAAATAATGCTTTTCGCACCGTATTGAACGGCGGTAGCAAGCTCCTGGCCGTTCATCAAAAAATCTCCGTCACCAGCCACGGTGAACGCCGTGCGCCCTGTCAACAGGTTGGCGGCGATGCCAGCGGGCACGCCATAGCCCATAGCACCATTGGTGCAAGCAACCTGCGTCTTGAAGCCTTTGGCCAAACCGTGGTGTTTGAAGTAGCGGTGCATCCAGCTGGCGAAATTGCCTGCGCCATTGGTCAGCACCGCATCGGGCGGCAGATGTTTTTGCAAGATGGCCACGATGGCCGGCATGTCAACCAAACCGCTAGGGGTGTCTCCCGACAGACCCGGCAACGCCTGCGGCAGCAGGTTGGCAAGGTAATCGGCGTTGCAATCTGCAGCCCAGGCTTCCCAGGCCACCTGTAGGGGCGCCGTCAACACTTCCAGCGAACGCGCCGCCGCCTTCATGGTGGCGTTGATGGCGAGGTCGGCCTGATAAACGCGGTTCAATTCTTCGGCGCTGGCATGAATATGTACCAGCTTTTGTATGGGGCGGGGCACCTGCAGCAGCGTGTAGCCACTGGTGGTCATTTCGCCCAACCGTGGACCGATGGCAATGATGAGGTCGCTGTTTTTTACCCGCTCGGCCAATTTCGGGTTGATGCCAATGCCCACGTCACCTGCGTAGAGTGGATGGTGATTGTCAAACGTGTCCTGAAAACGAAACGCATTGCCAACGGGAAGCTTCCAGTTTTCAGCAAAGCGTTGAAGCGCTTGAGCGGCCTGCGGCGTCCAGCCACCGCCACCTGCGATGACGAGCGGGCGCTCCGCTTTCAGGAGCATCTCGCGCAGCATGCGCAGGGACCCAGGGTCACTCCAGGCCTCAACCGGTTCCACCCTCGCAAGCGCCTGGGGCATTTCAGCCCCCGCGTCTTGGGGTTTCGAGTGCGGCTTCACAACCTGAGCCAGCATGTCTTCCGGCAACACCAGCACCACCGGGCCAGGGCGCCCGTTCATGGCGGTGGCGAATGCCCGCGCCACATATTCGGGGATGCGTGCAGCATCGTCAATGCGCTCCACCCGCTTGGCCATGCCCTTGGTGCTGGGGCCAAAGAAGCTGCAGAAATCCACCTCCTGAAACGGCTCGCGGTCACGCGTGTCGCTGGCCACATCACCCACAAAAAGCACCATGGGCGTGGAGTCCTGAAACGCGGTGTGAACACCAATGGACGCGTTGGTGGCACCAGGTCCGCGCGTCACAAAGCACACACCCGGCCTGCCCGTGAGCTTGCCCTGCGCCTCGGCCATGAAGGCGGCGCCGCCCTCTTGGCGGTTGATCACGAATGTAATCTTGTCCTGCAACCCATGAAAGCCATCGAGGGCCGCGAGAAAACTCTCACCGGGTACGCCAAAAGCGTGGGTCACGCCCTGCTCTATCAGGCATTCGACCAGGAGGTGACCCGCGATTTTCTGGTTGACTGCTGAACTTGTCATGCCGAAACCAGCGCCGTGCGCCGGACCTTTCCAACGTTAAATGCACTAACGATCAACACGCCCTGCACCAGTGCCAACCCCACAAACACGCTCGTGTATTGGTGATGGTCCATCAATGAGCCGAAGACGACGGGAGCAATCGCCTGCCCGATATCAAGGCCGGAATACACGATGCCATACACGCGGCCCGTCGAGTTGGGTGGCGTGGATCGTTTCACGATCATGTCGCGCGACGGGCTACCGGTACCCGCTGCAAAGCCCATCATGGCAAAGAGCACTGGCACCAATAGCCCCGGAACATCGGCGAAACCCAACGTGAGTGCGATCGATGCGGCGACGCCGAAAGCAATCCCCACCACCCGCTCGCAGCGCGCTGGGTCTGAAGCCAGAAACCCACCCAAAATCATGCCGCCCGCACTGCAAACCATGTAGGCGGTCAGACAGGTCGCCACCAACGCCAGGGGCATGCCATGCAGCTCACGGGCTGCAGCAGGCGCAAAAGCCTGCACCACACTGAGCGAAATGGCAAACAAAAGGAAGAAGGCAAAGCACATCCATACAGCGGGAATTTTCAGAAACTCATACGTATTTTCTGGCGCAGCTGAGCCAATATTTTTTTCCGGCTGCGCCACCGTCAACTGCAACCTGCTTCCGTTGAAGATCATCACCACCAGCACAACCAACACCAGCACCCCCGCGCAGGCCAACGCCGCACGCCACGAGTAAGCCAACGCGATGGGCACCAAGAGCGCTGGCGCCAGCGCCCAGCCCAGGCTGCCGGTGATGCCATGCACGCTGTAGGCATGACCCAGACGCGGTGCGCTGACCTTGCGGTTGATCAGCGTGTAGTCCACCGGATGGAAAACGCCGTTGCCAACACCCGCCAAAACGGAGAACCCTGCCATCATCCAGTAACTGGTGCTGACGGAAAAGCCGAACGCAGCCAGACTCAGCAGAGTCAGACCTGCATACAGGACAGGTCGTGGGCCGAAGCGGTCTACGACAAAACCCGAAAGCATTTGCACCGCACAAGACACCACAAAAAACAGCGTCATCAGGAAGCCAAGTTCGGCATAGCTCGCGTTAAACGCTTCCTTAAGCCACGGAAACAGGGGCGCCAGAAGGAGCTGGCTGAAATGACTGATCAGATGCGCGCCGCCCACCAGGGCGATCAGTTCCGCGTCCTGTCGCAGGCTGACGCCGCCGGATGCAGGGAAATTCAGGTTGCTGGTAGCACTCATGGAGCGATTGGCGTGTGAAGTAAGAGCGGATTATCACCCGCAAGCCGCAACCAGCTGCAGCCAGTTGCGAGTCAGCGGGCAGACACCCGCTGAAAAAAGTCCCACATCACATCGTTCGCCGATATTGCCTGTGAGGCGTCCTCTTTGCCGCGCCTCACCTTTTGCACACCGGGCCATGAGTGTCCCCCGGTCTCGGTCACGCAAAGTTCAACCTCTACACCGTCTGCGCATCCGCGGTAGGCCTCGCAATAGGCGCCCGGCACCTCCAGCACGCGCGTGGCCGGCGCCGTGCATCGGTTGCGCTGCGTCCAGCGGGCAATGGTCTCGGGCACCGACACGAAATCCGCGACCATGGATTTGTCTTTGAACGCGTCTTCACCAGCACCACCGTTGAACAACACATGAGCGTCGTTGCGGGCATGGATATGCAGGACGGAAATGGGTTTGACCGGCGTGCAGCTCAAGGTTCCGTCGGTGCCCGCCACGGGCGCTATGGCGCGAAACGTGTCGGCCATCTCACACGCCAGCCGGTGGCTGAACATGCCGCCATTGGACATGCCGGTCGCAAATATCTGCCGGGCGTTGACGTTGACTTGCCGGGGAAGGCGCTTGATGATGGCGCGCACGAATCCAACGTCGTCCACGTTCGAGTCGCGGGCGCGGGCACAGCAATTGCCCGCGTTCCAGGTGGCCAGCATGCCCGAGGGCAGACGGCTGTAACCATTCGGAAACACCGCGATAAACCCGGCGCGGTCTGATTTGCCCACCACGTCGTAGTTGGTGTCGGCCTGAAGGTTCATGCTTCCGCCACCGCCATGGAAGGCAAACACCACTGGCGTGGGCTTTGCGGGGTCGTAACCCGTGGGGATGTGGATCAGATAATCGCGCTTCAGGCCGTCGTGCATCAGCGACATGGGATAGTTGCCCGGCGCTTCCAGACGGCCAGTGGATTGCGAGTCCGCATCGGGCGCGGCGGCGCGGCGTTGAGACAGCTTCTCCTTGATGCGCTCGCGCAGTGTGGTACGGCCACCCGACTCATCGGACTGCGCCGCAGCCGGACCGACCCCACAAGCCAAGCCCACAACAAGACCCAACAAGATCGCAATGCACACCCGGGCCCGGACACCCATTCTGAAGACAGCCATGGTCACACCTCCACAATACATGACGTCATACTATCGGTGTATGCCGCAACTTTGACATGGATTACCTGTAAAGCTAATGCAAAGTATCGAAAATATATGTCAAATTGGCCACTAGCCCCCGTCCATCATGCGTAATTAGCTACATTTTACGTAGCGAACCTGTCATAAGCCATCATGAAAAAACACACAGTTCTATTCGCCTCAACAGCCCTATTTATCGCCGCCTGCGGCGTTGCCAGCAGTGAAGAAGTCGGCTCGGTCGACACCGTCTTCAAGTTCATCGGGCCCGACCACAAGATCGTGGTGGACGCTTACGACGACCCCAAAGTCGGCGGCGTCACCTGCTACGTGTCGCGCGCTAAAACCGGCGGCATCAAGGGCGCATTGGGTTTGGCTGAAGACACGTCCGATGCTTCAATAGCCTGCCGTCAGACCGGCGTCATCAGCTTTGCCAAGCCGCTTGAAAAGCAGGAAGAGATGTACAGCGAGCGCACGTCCATCCTGTTCAAGAAACTGCGTGTGGTGCGCATGGTGGACGCCAAGCGCAACACGCTTGTCTACCTCACCTACTCCGACAAGCTGATCGAGGGCTCGCCAAAAAACAGCGTCACGGCGGTGAATGTGCCCGTGGGGACGCCGATTCCGGTGGAGAAATAGCGCAAACATGGTCTCATCGGCGATGCTTAAACCCGGCTATGGAGTGTGGGCCACTCTGCTCGCAGCCTGCCTTTTTGGTGCAGGCACGCCATTGGCCAAGCTGCTGCTGGGGCACATCAGCCCCTGGCTTTTGGCGGCGCTGCTGTATCTTGGCTCGGGCGTGGGCTTGTGGATCATGCGCACGCTCAGGCGCGCTGAGCCTGTGGTTTTGGCACGCGCCGAGCGTGGCTGGCTGGCTGGCGCCGTGTTGGCCGGCGGCGTGGTGGGGCCGGTTCTGCTGATGGTCGGGCTTACGCGTATGCCCGCCTCGGGCGCATCGCTCTTGCTCAATGCCGAAGGCGTGTTGACAGCGCTGATTGCATGGTTTGTGTTCCGCGAAAATTTTGACCGACGCATTGCGCTGGGCATGCTGGCCATAGTAGCCGGCAGCGTGGTGCTGTCATGGCCTTCCAATGGTGCAGACGGAGGTCCATTGGCCGGTGGCGGCGTTGCGGACGCCAGCTTTATGCCCGCGCTGGCCGTGCTGGGCGCCTGCCTGGCCTGGGCCATTGACAACAACCTCACGCGGCAGGTGTCGCTGGCCGATGCATCGTGGATAGCGATGGTGAAAGGGCTGGCGGCTGGCACCACCAATCTGGCGCTGGCCTTCTGGCTGGACGCAAGCGCTGCCCTGCCCGCATTGCCCGTGACAGCCGCCGCCGCGCTGCTGGGCTTTGCCAGCTATGGTGCCAGCCTGACGCTGTTTGTGGTGGGGCTGCGCCACCTGGGCACGGCGCGCACAGGCGCGTACTTTTCTGTGGCGCCATTCTTTGGTGCGTTCCTGTCCATCGTGCTGCTGGGCGAAGCGGTCACACTCCAGTGGCTGGCTGGCGGCGTTTTCATGGCTATCGGCGTAGCCCTTCACCTGACCGAAAGGCATGAACACATCCACACGCACCAGCCGATGGAGCACACCCACGAGCATGTGCACGACCCGGCGCAAGATCTGCATCACACGCATGTGCACAACCCGCCCGTGGCACTTGGAACACGCCATACGCACCCGCACCGCCACTTGCCGATAACGCATAGCCATGCGCACTTTCCGGATGCGCACCATCAGCACGCACACTGAGTTGCAATGGATTGACGGTCCGATTTGCTACAAATTAAATAGCTATTTACGACCAACACACGGGGGCTAAAGGCTTATTTGATTCAAAAAACACCTCAGGAACCGGTTTTACTGCAAAACCGGTGCTACCCGCTGAACCGTTAACGCCCCGGGCCAGTCCCCGCGCCAGAAGCTGACCCTGACCGGGAAGGTTCTTTGGCCTCCACGTCGATCACATCAGCCCTGGCCGCCGCTTCAGCCGCTTCGCTGCCTCGCCCGCGCCCGGCAGCCGCCCCACGCGTGTACACGCGACCAAACCCGGCCCGCGGGTCCATGCGCATCGTAAAAGACGCCAGCGGGGCCACCGGCTGCCCCGTGAGCTTGCCCCACAGCGCGCGCAGGCCCCACACGGCAGCCATCAGCGCCACCGCCACCATCAGGCTCATGGCAAACATGAGGCCCGCCAGCAGCAGCACCAGCTTGATCAGGAATCCAAAAATGCTTTGCATCAGGCCGATGTTACGGCAGGTGCAGCAGGCTTGGCGGGTGTGCCGTGTTCAAACGAGAACTGCCCCGGCGCGCGGATCGGATCCACGTCCACGGCAATGACGGCCTTAGGTGCGAACTTGCCCTCCAGCAGCAGCTTGGACAGCGGGTTCTCCAGGCGTTGCTGGATGGCCCGTTTGAGCGGTCGGGCACCAAACACCGGGTCGAACCCCACCTTGGCCAGCTCGGCCACGGCCGCATCGCTTACCTGCAGCGTCAGATCCATCTTGGCCAAGCGCGCCATCAACGTGGCCAGCTGGATGCGGGCGATGTTGGCAATGTGCGAGGCGTCTAGTGAATGGAACACCACGGTTTCGTCAATCCGGTTCAAAAACTCGGGGCGGAAGTGGTTTTTCAGCTCAGAGGTGACCGCATCCTTAACGTCTTCATAGTCCTGCCCCACCATGCTCTGGATCATTTGCGAGCCAATGTTGCTGGTCATCACGATGACGGTATTTTTGAAGTCCACGGTGCGGCCCTGGCCGTCGGTCAGGCGTCCATCATCGAGCACTTGCAGCAGCACGTTGAAGACGTCAGGGTGGGCTTTTTCCACCTCGTCAAGCAGCAACACGCTGTAGGGCTTGCGGCGCACGGCCTCGGTCAGGTAGCCACCCTCCTCGTATCCCACGTAGCCGGGAGGCGCACCGATGAGGCGGGCTACCGAGTGCTTCTCCATGAATTCGCTCATGTCTATCCGGATCAAGTGGTCTTCACTGTCAAACATGAATCCGGCCAATGCCTTGCACAGCTCGGTCTTGCCCACGCCCGTGGGGCCGAGGAATAAAAACGAGCCGGTAGGCCGGTTCGGGTCTGACAGGCCCGAGCGCGAGCGGCGAATGGCATTCGCCACGGCGCTGATGGCTTCGTCTTGCCCCACGACGCGGTCGTGCAGCTTGTTTTCCATCAGCAGCAGCTTGTCGCGCTCGCCCTGCATCAGTTTGGACACGGGTATGCCCGTGGCGCGCGCCACCACTTCGGCAATTTCTTCTGCGCCCACCATGGTGCGAAGCAATTGCGGTTTGCCGCCGTCTTTGGCCGTTTTGGCCTTGTCGGTTTCTTGTGACTGTGCCGCCTTGAGCTGCTTTTCCAGATCGGGCAGTTTGCCGTATTGCAGCTCGGCCACCTTGTTGAAGTCGCCCTTGCGGGTGAACTCCTCTATCTGGTGGCGGAGCTTGTCGACCTCTTCTTTGACGTGGGCAGAACCCTGAGCCTGCGCTTTCTCAGACTTCCATATCTCGTCGTAATCGGCGATCTCTTTCTGCAGCTTGGAAATTTCGACGTTGATCAGCTCGAAGCGCTTTTGAGAGGCTTCGTCTTTCTCGCGCTTGACGGCTTCGCGCTCAATCTGCAGCTGAATCAGCCTGCGGTCGAGCTTGTCCATCACTTCGGGTTTGGAGTCGATCTCGATCTTGATCTTGGCCGCTGCCTCGTCGATCAGGTCAATCGCCTTGTCGGGCAAAAAGCGGTCGGTGATGTAGCGGTGGGAGAGCTCAGCCGCCGCCACGATGGCCGGGTCGGTGATTTCCACACCGTGGTGCACTTCGTACTTTTCCTGCAACCCACGCAAGATGGCAA
>JAHEBY010000447.1 GCA_024642025.1 Comamonadaceae bacterium
GGACAGCGCGCTTTGGGCCTTTTCGGCGCTGGACTTTGTGGCGCATTGCCGGTTGCCAGCCATGTCTCAGATTAGTTCGCGCTCGCCGATTGTTCTTGCAGAAACATTGGACGCTGTGCCATTCCATGACGTTCTGGTCAACACGGGTTCGCGCGTGCCCGACGGATTTGAGCGGTTTGAGCGTTTGATAGAGGTTGTGAGTGTTGACGAAGAAGACCGCGCCCATGCCCGCCGTCGCTGGAAACATTACTCGGATCGCGGCTATGGCATGTCACGCCATGATCTCGCAGCAAAGGAGGTTGTCTGATGTCTACGCCGCCGCGACATTTGCCGAGATTTTTACCAACCCTGACCGAAGTTGTCCGAAATCCGGCGCTACCCCCAGAGCCGGTTGCTGTCGGGCGCTCGGAGCTGGATGCCGAACTGATGATTCACCGCGTGCTTCAGCGTGTTGACCTGGCGCTTGAGCCGATGCTGCGTGAAGCCATTGGACCGATTATCGTCAATCAGATCGCCGCGATGGCAACGCGGCTCAGGCCCGAGGTGGAGGCGGTCGTGCGCGACGCAGTTGCCGACGCCCTGGCGCTCGAATTTGATACCAACGCTAAGCCCTGACTCATTTTTACTGAGCAACTTTGCACGGCACTTGCAGGGTTTCCCCTGCTTGCCCAGAAGGATGGGGCTATGGTGCTGGCATGGAAAATGCGGTATCCTTTAAGGCTGTTGGGGCGAATCGTCGCCCGACAACTTTTTTGAAAATACCCCTTGGAGTTTCTATGCAAATCAACTTTCGTACATCCTTGACGTTGTGCGCAGCGGCCGCCTTGATGGTTGCCTGCGGTAAAAAAGAAGAGCCAGCTGCACCCGCAGCGGCTCCAGCAGCTGCCCCCGCAGCCGCACCGGCACCTGCGCCCGCGCCAGCCGCAGGCAATGTGATCAAGATCGGTCACGTTGGCCCCACCAGCGGCGCCATCGCTCACCTGGGCAAAGACAACGAAAACGGTGCAAAGATGGCAATTGAAGAACAAAATGCCAAGGGTTTGACCATCGGTGGCCAGAAGGTCACCTTTGAATTGCTTCCGGAAGATGACGCAGGCGACCCAAAACAGGGCACAGCTGCAGCACAAAAGCTGGTTGATGCCAAAGTCAACGGTGTCGTTGGCCACCTGAACTCAGGTACCACGATTCCTGCGTCGGCACTGTACAGCGCCGCCAACATTCCACAAATTTCTCCTTCGGCAACGAACCCCAAGTACACCCGCCAAGGCTTCAAGACAGCCTTCCGCTTGGTGGCTGACGACGTGCATCTGGGTAGCACCCTGGGTAAATACGCTGTTGAAACCCTCAAGGGCAAATCCATCGGCGTCATTGATGACCGTACCGCTTACGGCCAGGGGGTTGCAGAGGAATTCGAAAAGGCAGTCAAGGCTGCTGGTGGCACTGTCGTGGGTCATGAATTCACCACCGACAAGGCAACCGACTTCAACGCCATTCTGACCACCCTCAAGGGCAAAAAGGTTGATGTGGTGTTCTTCGGCGGCATGGACGCCGTTGCCGGCCCCATGATCAAACAGATGGCCCAGCTCGGCATTAAGGCCAAGTTTGTGGGTGGCGACGGTATTTGCTCCTCCGAGCTGCCCAAGCTTGCAGGAGACGGCATGAAAGACGACATGGTCTACTGTGCCGAAGCTGGCGGTGTTGAGGGTGACCAAATACCGGTCATGGAGAAATTCAGAGCCGACTTCAAGACCAAGTTTGGTGCGGATGTCCAAGTCTATGCACCTTACACCTATGATGCTGTCAACGTTATGGTTGCTGCGATGGTGAAAGCCGATTCGGCCGATCCAGCCAAGTATCTGCCCGTGCTGGCCGCTACCGATGGCTACAAAGGTGTGACTGGTACCATCGCTTTTGACGAAAAAGGCGACATCAAGAACGGTGCCTTGACGCTCAAGACCTACAAAGGTGGCAAGCAAGAAGTGCTGGCTGTGATTCGCTAATCTTCAGAATCACCTAAAGCAAAAGGCCCCGCAATGCGGGGCCTTTTCTGTTTCTGGCGGAGCAGGCGGGATTCGAACCCGCGGAGGGCTATTAACCCTCACACGCTTTCCAGGCGTGCGACTTAAACCGCTCATCCACCGCTCCAGAGGCAACGATTGTATCAGTGCACGCCACTGGCCTTGCATTCATGTGGTTGCGTCAATTTCCAGTTGAAGCCCGTGTTCCCTGCACCATCTTCATGGCGGATGAAATCAAGGCGGATACCTCGGTCATGTTGCTGGGCACGATCAAGGTTGTGGTCGCGTCTGAGGCAACCTTGCTGTAGGCGTCTACCGCCTGTTCGGCGACCTTGAGTTGGACTGCCTGCTCGCCTCCGGGCTGGCGAATTGCTGCAGCGACGCGCTCAATGGCTTGTGCAGTGGCATTGGCAACGGCCAATATGGATTCCGCTTCGCCCAGTGCTTTGTTGATAACGGCCTGCTTTTCGCCTTCAGACCGGGCAATGAAAGCCTCGCGCTCGCCGGTGGCAATGTTGATCTGCTCCTGTCGGCGGCCTTCCGATGCGGCAATCAGGGCGCGCTTTTCGCGCTCCGCTGTAATTTGAGACTGCATG
>JAHEBY010000448.1 GCA_024642025.1 Comamonadaceae bacterium
GATGGTCGAAGGCCATGACACACAGCTCATCCCAATTTGGCCGGGCCACGGTAACCCGATGCAGGTGCGCAAGCTGCCGGTCAGCATCAACCTTGGGGTTGCGGCTGCCACTAAACCAGTGGTCCAGTTCTGCTGGCGTTGGCATGGCGGCAGAGCAGGCGTGGCGCGAGACCACGATGGCGCCGCAGGCATTGGCCACGCGGGTGGACTCGGCCCAGTCTTTGCCCTGTAGCAAACTGGCCATGAGGCCCGCCAGAAAGGAGTCGCCAGCACCCAACACGTTCAGCACCTCGACGCGTTCACCACGAAAAAGCGGCGCGTCGTTGATGTTTGACGGAATGCCGCCCTCAATGACACAGCAGCCCATGGCACCGCGTTTAACAACCAATGTGGCAGCGCTGACCGCGCGCACCGCACGCAAGCTTGCCTCAATGTCATTGGCTACGCCGCCCGCAATAAAGAACTCTTCTTCGGTTCCCACCAGCAGGTCAAACTCGCCCAGAACCTGCTGCAATTGGCTGGTGACGCGGGCGTCGGCCACGTAACGGTTTTCTCCGGCGCCGCGCGACGTCAAGCCCCAAAGTACCGGACGATAGTCAATATCCAGCACACGCACCAAGCCATGCCTCTTTGCGTAGCCCAATGCCGCCAGCGCTGCCGCGCGAGTGCCGGGGGTAGAGAGATGCGTCCCAGTAATGGCCAGCGCCCGGCATTCGGCGATAAAGTCCTCGCTGATTGCCGCGGCATCTACCGCCATGTCTGCGCAGTTTTCGCGCACGAACAGCAACGGAAACGTGTCCCGGTCTTTCAGACCCAGCAACACCAGTGCCGTAAGGCGCTGGGGGTCCACCTGCACCTGACTCACGTCGCAGCCCTCGCGCGCGAGTGTCTCAGTTAAAAAACGCCCCATCTGCTCGTTGCCGACGCGCGAAATCATGGCGCTCTTCAAACCAAGACGCGCCACACCAAACGCGAGGTTGGCCGAGCTGCCACCCAGGTACATCGCCATGCTGCGCGCGTCCTCAAGGCGGGCTCCAAACTGCTGGGAATAAAGGTCAACCGCCAATCTTCCCAGACAGGCCAGGTCCAAACGTCGATCAGAGGGAAATGCCAGTGTGCTCATCAATGATCGGCCTCACCTACAGCCGCCTTTTTTTTGGACAAAATCGCGTCGATTATAGAAAATTTCAATGGTTTGGAAATTTTTTTGCCAATTTAAAATTAAATAGAATTTATTTTCTTTTTTCGTTCAGATTCTCTCCAACTCTCTGTTACTCCAAATGCCCAAACCCGCGAACCCAAAAATCAGCGCTGAGCAGTTTCTCAAACAGATATCCTCTGAATACGACGGCCTGAGCAGGCAGCTCAAAGCCATTGCCCGTTACGTGGAGCGGCATCGGGAGCATATCGGGCTGGACGGCATTCAGCACCTGGCCGAGCAATGCGAGGTACAGCCTTCGGCTGTGGTGCGTTTTGCCAAACATTTTGGGTTCTCGGGGTTCTCCGAAATGCAGGGGCTATTCCGTGAGGGCTTGACGCGCCAACTGGTACCCAACCGCAACTACAAAACCCGCATTCGGGACGTCATCAAGGCGGGTAGGGAGCGACTGTCCAGCCCGACCATCGCAGACGAGTTTCTGGCCGGGAGTCTGGCTGGCATGCAGGACCTGAAGAACAACCTGGATGGCCCCACGTTCAAGAAAGCTGTTGACTTGCTGCTCAAGGCCGACTGCGTATGGATCGCGGCCGCGCGCCGCGCCTTCCCCGTGGCCGTCTACCTGAATTACGCGTTGCAACACACTGACAAACGTGTTGGACTGGTCAGTGCGCTCGGCAGCATGCAGCAGGGGCAAATTCGATCGGTGCGTAAAGGTGATGTGATGATTGCCATTTCGTTTTCACCCTACGCCGAAGAAACCTTGTCGGTTGTGGCGCAAGCTGCCGAGCGTGGCGCCAAGGTGATCGCCATCACGGACAGTCGCATGAGTCCAATGGTTAAACTGGCCCAAACGACCTTGGTGGTACAGGACAATTCGACGTTTGGATTTCGCTCGCTCACCAGCACACTGGGCCTGGCGCAAAGCCTGTTTATCGCTCTGGCTTACGCACTTGAGTTGCCCTCACACGCCACCAACTAGACCCTTAGAGGTCGTGGCGGGCGAAAGACCGTGGTATCGCAATAGAACTCTGGGTTTTCATTGTCATGCCACCAGCCTGGAGCGCCCAGCACGGGTAGATGCGCAAAGGGCTTGCCGGCGAGCTTCTCCGCGTTCAAATCAGCGGCCACCCAGGCGTCGAGATCAGCTACTGATTCAATAGCGCAATTCACATAATAGACGTGGGCTGTGATCGATTTTCTTGGTGAAATCAGCTTTTCAAGCAAGGCATGGCCAAACAATGTCAAGCGGACGTCCCGCCACTTCGCCCGATACGTAATGAACAGTGCATGCCAGTCTTTGCTGGCAAGGGCATCCCACAAAACAGCCGGACCTTGAAAGAAGGCAGCGTTTTCGTCAAACACCGTGAGCGCATCGCGCGCGGGGCCTCGCACGGGCTGAATACCCGTTTGCACGATCTGTTCCGCCTGTAGCTGGTTTAGCCGCCGCTTGG
>JAHEBY010000449.1 GCA_024642025.1 Comamonadaceae bacterium
CTGGGCACGGGCATTATGACCGGCATCAGGCAGGCCCATAAGCGCTATGCAAATAATAGCTATTTGCGCATATTTGACGGGGGCTAGAGGCCTAAATTGCATGAAGCTTTGGGTCAATAAGGGTCTAAGGGCATGAAGCCAACAACATCCAGTGTGAGCGCATCCAGAAAGGCGGTCCAAAACTTGTCGCGGCCCATAACAGGCAGATAAACCAGCCCATCCGCGGGAATTTTTGTAGCTGCGATGGCCATATCGATTTCGGAGGCACGGGCTGCAAGCCGGGCTCGAAGTTCAGCGACTGGTTTTGCTCTAGTTCTGACCTGCTCGACACCAGCCGCATAAGGTTGCCAAAGGTCAGGGCGGAACGCGATCGGAAGACCCTGGACATCCTCAAACATGGCCTCAGTGCGCTCCTTGTCGTCTTTAAAGGGCCTCATCGTCAGCATGGTCGGTCCGGTCCAGGGCAGAGCTACGATGGCTGGGGACGCCTTACGTTGAGGATTGTCAGCGACATCAACAGCGTGGACCACCCGGAATCGGTCAACCTCAAAAACAAGATGAACCGGACGGGCGACAAACACGCTCCACAAACCGTACGCGAGCGCAGCCATCTGCACCAAACCTACAAACGTCAAGTCCCTCAAGAGCTCCTTGCGGGGCTTGCGCCGGTCAAAGATGGTAAAAGTAATCAATGGGCCCAGAACCACATCCACGGACACCAGCAACAAAAACAGGTTTCGTCCGCCGGAAATGTCCCGATATGGGTACGGATACCAGACGCCAAAAACGAGCGCCGCCGCCACCATAGCCAGGGTCACACTCAGCAGCAAGTGAATGCCGCCAGCCTTGAATCGATCTTTCCAGAAAGAAGGGGTCGAATCCATCATCATCGTATGATGCCTCTCGCGAATAAACGTTTTGTAAAGTTGCATGTCCGATGAGCGTCCGTAACAAACACGATAGCGAAGCCCACCAAGCCCTCACGCATTTTGACGCAGAGGGCCAGGCCCACATGGTGGATGTAGCAGGCAAGGCCAGCACGCACCGTATTGCCGTGGCGGGCGGGCGCATCGAGATGCTGCCCGCTACGTTGGCCATTATCAAGTCGGGCACGGCCAAAAAAGGCGATGTGCTGGGCATCGCGCGCATTGCCGGCATCCAGGCGGCCAAGAAAACCAGCGATTTGATACCACTGTGCCATCCACTCGCGCTCACCCGGGTTGCTATCGAGTTTGTAACAGCTCACGCAACTGCTACAGGGGCTAGCCACGTATTTTGCACGGCAACGGTCGAAACCGTAGGACCAACCGGCGTCGAAATGGAAGCGCTGACCGCCGTGCAGGTGGCGCTGCTGACCATTTATGACATGTGCAAGGCCGCCGACCGCGGCATGACTATGACCGACGTGAAGCTGATGGAGAAGCACGGTGGCAAGTCGGGAAGCTTTGTAGCGCCTTGACGAAGGTGCCTTGATTTTCAGGGCGCGCTTAGCCCGACCGCTTGCTCGCCCAAGCGGCAAATTCAGCGGGGTACGCCCGCTTGAAGCGCTGCAGAAAATAGAGCGCTTCATCCTGACGGCCCAGCAGATTGGCGCTTTCCACCAGTTTTTGAACCACCCGGGCTTCGGGCGAAAAATGAAGCACCCGCTTGCCCAGCACATCTACATAGGCCGCATTGGCCGGCGTGAGCTCAATGGTGGTGAACTCGGCAAACCGGACTTCATCCTTGAACAGCCACGATGCCTGCACCTTGGCCAAGGTGTTGCTGCGGTAGGCTGGGGCGCGCTCTTCGACGGCCAGATAGATCTGGCTGATGCGATGGTAATCCCACGTCGTGTAGGCCACAAATACTATTAAAATAGGAGCTAAAAACGCAATACTGACGGGGGCTGACCAGCTAAAAAGCTTCATATTTTGCGTATTTTCATGACTTTTGACAGTTTGACCGGCATAAGTGCCTGCCTCGCCACGGGGTGTGCGCCACAGCAGGATCAGGCTCAACGCAAACGCCATCTGAAAAGGGCCGTACCACAGCGGATATTCCAGCATGCTGTGCAGCATGATTACGGCCAGCACGCCCCAAGCCAGCTGGCGTGTGGCGTTGGTTTCGGCCCAGGGCCTGGCGCGCCACACCAACCATAGCGCCGCCCCACAAATCAGCACCGCCGCCGGCACCCCCAACGACACCGCCAGATGCAGCGGCAAGTTATGCGCGTTGTCCAGAATGTCGCAAAATCGCTCACCCGGATACAGCGTGATGAAATGCGCAAAACTCAGCTCGCCCCAGCCCCAACCTGTCCAAGGCTTCTGGGCGATCAGGTGCAGCACATTGCTCCAAAGTGTGAGGCGGCTGGCGCACGCCGCGTCGCCATCGCGCAGGCGCGCCCAGGCAGAGCTGGCCAAGGGGTCCAGCCCGATCAGCCAGGGCAAGGCGACCGAGGCCGCCGCATAGGCAATCGCCATCACGATCAAGACCCTGCGACTGCGGCTGTCGCGCAGCCCCCGCCACCAAAGCGTCATTGCAGCAACCATGATCAGCTGGACCAATCCTGTGCGGGACAGCGACGCGGCATTGGCTACGCCCAGCAGCGCGGCAACTAACAACC
>JAHEBY010000450.1:0-1649 GCA_024642025.1 Comamonadaceae bacterium
CAACGAGGTGGCGCGCCGGGCCATCGTGACGGACCCTGACTTCAACGGCGGCAATTTCTACGCCGATGGCAGCAAGCCCGAGACCAAGCCCAAACGCGGCCTGCGCATTGCCCGCATGATTGGACACATCACGTACCTCAGCGACGATGTGATGAACGAGAAGTTCGGACGCCAGTTGCGCGAGGCAGTTTTGAATAGCGCCGATGGCTACAAATACTCTACACAGGATGTTGAATTCCAGATCGAGAGCTATTTGCGCTATCAGGGCGACAAGTTTGCCGAATACTTTGATGCCAACACCTACCTGCTGATCACCCGCGCCCTTGACTACTTTGACCCGGCCCGCAAATTCGGCGGCAACCTGAGCCTGGCTCTGGCGCGGGCCGAGGCGAAATTCCTGCTGGTGAGCTTCACCACCGACTGGCGCTTTGCACCGCAACGCAGCCGCGAGCTGGTCAAGGCGCTGCTGGAAAACCGCCGCGATGTGAGTTACGCTGAAATCGATGCCCCGCACGGGCACGATGCCTTTTTGCTCGATGACCCACGCTACATGGGCGTAGTTGGCTCCTATTTTGATAGTGTTTATCAAGAGACCGGAGCGCGCACATGAGCGACAAGTCAACCATGGAGGCCCTCGCCCAATTGGTGCCGCAGGGTTCGCGCGTGCTCGATCTGGGTTGTGGCGATGGCGCCATGCTCGCACACCTGCAGCAAACGAGAGGCTGCACAGGTTACGGCATCGAGATTGACGATGCCAACGTGCTGGCTTGTGTGAAGCGCGGCGTGAACGTGATCCAGCTCAACCTGGACGAGGGGCTTGCGCTGTTTGAAGACGGCTCGTTCGACGTGGTGCTGCAAATCGACACGCTGCAGCACCTGCGAAATGCCGAGGTCATGTTGCGCGAGACGGCCCGTGTCGGCAAGACAGGCATCGTGGCATTCCCCAACTTCGGCCACTGGCCCAATCGTCTGAGCGTGTTGCTCGGGCGCATGCCGGTCAACAAACGCCTGCCCTACGAGTGGTACAACACGCCCAATATTCGCGTCGGCACGTTTTACGATTTTGGTGTGCTCGCCGCACGCAACCACCTGCGCGTGACGGATAGTTTTGGCCTGCAAGACGGCCAGCAGGTGCGCCTGCTCCCCAACCTCATGGCCGGCACAGCGGTGTTTAGTTTTACGGTGTGATACATTTTGTGTGTCGGGGTTTCAGCTCCCCGGCGTCGGGCCTAATCTGGTCCCAAGACGGTGTCCCGTCCAATAGCTGGTCACTCACAGGAGTACCCTATGGACACGTCTTTTAACCCTGAATTTTCAATCTCCCCCCAGGCTCTGGCCGCCCGCATGGGGCGTGCAAATGCGCCGCTAGTGCTCGATGTGCGGCGCGAAGCCAAGTTTTTGGAGAGCCCGCGTATTCTGGCTGGCGCACAGCGCTGCGTGCCTGAAGGGATTGGCGCCTGGGCCGCGTCAAGGCCGCCGCAGGAAGTGACCGTGTATTGCGTTTACGGTCACAACGTCAGTGCGGACGCCGTCGCGGCTCTGCGCGCAGCAGGCTGGAACGCGTACATGGTTGCCGGGGGCATTGAGGGCGGTGAGGACGCGGTGGACGCGCCGGGCAATCTCGCCGCCCTCAATGCCCCCGGCAACCA
>JAHEBY010000450.1:1659-2600 GCA_024642025.1 Comamonadaceae bacterium
GGATCACCCGGGAGCGACCCAAAATTGACCGCGTTGCGTGCCCATGGCTGATTCGCCGCTTCATTGACCCGCGGGCCGAGTTTTTCTACGTGCCGACCGAGCAGGTGTTTGACGCTGCCCGCGAACACAATGCCGTGGCGTATGACATTCCGGGCGCACCGGTCTCTCATGAGGGTGAGCTTTGCAGTTTTGACGCGCTACTCAAGGGTTTTGACCTGCACGTGCCCGCGCTGGATCTGCTGGCCACCATCGTGCGCGGCGCGGACACCGATCGGCTTGACCTGTCGCCGCAGTCCGCTGGCCTGTTGGCGTTGTCGCTGGGTTTGTCGCGGCTGCATGCCGCAGATGATCTGGCCATGCTGGAGGCAGCGATGCCGTTGTACGACGCGTTGTATGCCTGGTGCGCTAACGTGGTCGAAGGCCGCCACGAGCCACACAACTGGAAACCAGAGACGACGCGGGGAGCACAAAAATGAACGAGCCCAAAAGCCTCGCAGCGGTAGGTGAATCCCCGGCGCCAGCAGCCGTCAGCTTCACCGAAGCCCTGAAATTCTGGCTCAAGCTCGGCTTCATCAGCTTTGGCGGGCCGGCAGGCCAGATCGCCATCATGCACCGCGAGCTGGTGGAGCAAAAGCGCTGGATTTCAGAAAAACGCTTTTTGCACGCGTTGAACTACTGCATGCTGCTGCCCGGTCCAGAGGCCCAGCAACTGGCCACTTACATTGGCTGGCTGATGCATCGCACCTGGGGTGGCGTGGTGGCGGGCGCCCTGTTCGTGCTGCCCTCGCTGTTCATTCTGATTGGCCTGAGCTGGGTCTACGTGGTCTTTGGGCAGGTGCCTTGGGTGGCCGGCCTGTTTTATGGCATCAAGCCCGCGGTGGCCGCCATCGTCCTGCAGGCGGTACACCGCATTGGCTCCAGAACACTAAGAAAACCGACCT
>JAHEBY010000451.1 GCA_024642025.1 Comamonadaceae bacterium
GGTGGAGCTTGATGCCGAGCTGCGACAGCTTGCTGGAAAGGCGGGTGCCGGCCTGATTACGAGCCACGGTGTTGCCCATGTGGAAATAGTGCAGCTGGCGCATCAACTGGGGGCACAAGCCGTGTTTGCGGCCCATGATTATGAGCCAGCGGCTATCGCCCGCGACGCCAAAGCCAGAGGCCTCTTGGCTGAACGGTTCATCTCGTTCCAAACAGTGAAAGATCACGTCATTTTTGAGAAGCGGGAAGTGCTAACCAAGACTGGCAATCCCTATGGGGTATTCACACCCTATAAAAACGCCTGGCTGGCTATGCTAAATGACGACGCCCTGGCCTCGCACGATGTTTTACCCATGTCAATGGCGCTTGCCGAGCGGCCTGCAAATCTGCGAAAGGACGTAGCTTCGCTGGAGACAGTCGGATTTGAACCAACCAATCTTGCGCAACTACAAATTCCGACGGGCTCAAGCGGAGCCCACCGACTGTTCGCGGCTTTCTTTGACCGTATGGATCAATATGACGAAACCCGCAACTTCCCGGCCATCAAGGGGCCAAGTTATCTCGGCATACATCTTCGGTTTGGCACCGTCTCCATACGCAAGCTGGTCGCGACCGCGTGGCAACGTTCATTGCAAGGTAGCTCTGGCGCCACGATTTGGCTGAGCGAATTGATCTGGCGAGACTTCTATTTTCAGATTCTGGCCAATTTCCCCCACGTTGCCGGGAGAGCATACAAGCCCGAATATGACGCCATCAAGTGGGAAACAGGCGACAGCGCACAGGCACTTTTCAAATGCTGGTGCGACGGGCAAACTGGCTACCCACTCGTGGATGCAGCGATGGCGCAAATCAATCAGACCGGCTACATGCACAACCGGCTGCGGATGGTTGCAGGAAGTTTTCTGGTGAAGGACCTGGGAATTGACTGGCGGTGGGGCGAGAAATACTTCGCCGAGAAACTGAACGACTTTGACTTGTCGGCCAACAATGGAGGATGGCAATGGGTGAGCTCTAGTGGTTGCGATGCACAGCCCTACTTCCGCATATTCAACCCGATCAGTCAAAGCGAAAAATTTGACCCTGATGGCAAGTTCATCAAGCGTTACCTGCCACAACTATCAAAATTGCCGCCGAAGGCAATACATGCACCGTGGCAGGCAGATGAAAAGGTCCTGGCAGCTTGTGGCGTCACACTTGGGAAAAACTACCCAAAGCCGGTCGTACCCCACGAAGAGGGTCGGGCACGCACTCTGCTGAGGTATTCAGTGATCAAGAAGCTTAAGCCGGGTTGACCGCGGCGGCCTCTGCAAAGCAGTAGCCGCGGACAAGGCTCAGCAATTCTTCTTCAGAATAAGGCTTGCCAAGGTAGTGATCAACCCCGAGCTCGCGCGCGTGCTCACGATGCTTTTCCGCGATACGCGATGTGATCATGATGATGGGTAGATCGCTCAACTGCTTGTCGCCACGAATATTGCGGGCCAGGTCAAAGCCGTCCATCCGGGGCATCTCGATGTCTGACAACACCACGGATGGCTTCTCGTCCTGCAAGCGCTCAAGTGCCTGCAAGCCGTCGGCCGCCATGGCGACCCGATAGCCTTCGCGCAGAAGCAGTCGCTGCGTAACCCGCCGCACCGTGATGGAGTCGTCTACAACCAAAACAAGTGGTATCCGGTTGGCCGCGGCCTGCGCCACCGGGTCGGCAGCGCCCGAGAGCTGACGTATTTCCAATTGCGCATTGACGCTCAGCGCCTCTGCCCGCATCTGACGTGCATGATCGCCATACACGGCAGCGAGAGCAACAGGGTTGTAAATCAAAACGACTGCACCGGACGCCAGGATGGACATGCCTGTCAAGCCAGGGAGCCGCGACATCTGCGGCCCCAAGTTCTTGACAACTACCTCCTGATTGCCCAACACCTCATCCACATGAACCGCGACCCGCTGACCCGCACTTCGGAAAACGGCAACCGGGCTGTGACGTGGAACAGCATCAGCACTCATTGCCGACGTTTGCAACAATGCGCCAGCCCAAAACAATGGAACCGGCTCACCTTCGTGCAAAAATACTTCGGCATCGTAGGCCTTTGCAAGGTCGCGCTCAGGTACACGCTTCACAATTTCCACAACGTTCGCGGGCACGCCCACGCTGAACGAGCCAACCCGCAACATCACGACCTGTGTAACTGCGGTTGTCAGCGGTAAAACCAGGCGAAATCGCGTGCCGCGACCTGGCTCGGTATTCGTCTCAATGCGCCCACCCAAGGCATTTACCTCTGCGCGCACAACGTCCATACCGATGCCTCGACCTGCAAGCTCGGTAACTTCAGCGGCTGTCGACAGGCCAGGGGCAAAGATCAAATCTGCCGTTTCATCTTCAGACAACTGGTCACCTTGTTGCACAAGCCCGCTCGCGATCGCCTTCAATCGAATATCAGGCAAATTCAGGCCCCCTCCGTCGTCGGCGAACTCTACAGATACGTCATTACTTTGCTGAGTCAATGTGATGGAAATGCTGCCAGCCACAGGCTTTCCGGCGTTTTTCCGTTTATCCACCGACTCGATGCCGTGGGCAACTGCATTTCGCAAAATATGCT
>JAHEBY010000452.1 GCA_024642025.1 Comamonadaceae bacterium
GTCAATTTCATTGAGTTGCGAGATGCCGGGGATCCGGTTGAAATCGCCGCCCGCTACAACGACCAGGGCGCCGACGAGCTTACGTTTCTGGACATTACTGCCACCAGCGACGATCGCGACTTGATTTTGCACATCATCGAGGCCGTGGCTTCGCAAGTGTTCATCCCGCTTACCGTGGGTGGCGGCGTGCGCACCGTGGCTGACGTGCGGCGGCTGCTCAACGCCGGGGCCGACAAAATCAGCTTCAATTCAGCCGCCATTGCCAATCCGCAAGTCATCGCCGATGCGTCTACCAAATTTGGTGCTCAGGCGATTGTGGTTGCCATAGACGCGAAACGGCGTTTTGGGGACGACATGCTGGAGCGGGGCGAAGGATGGGATGTTTACAGCCATGGCGGCCGCAAAAACACCGGGCTTGATGCTGTGGCTTGGGCCAGCCGCATGGCCGATCTGGGCGCAGGAGAGATTTTGCTGACCAGCATGGACCGTGATGGCACCAAGGCGGGTTTTGATCTGGAACTCACCCGCGCCGTAAGCGATTCCGTTGGGGTGCCGGTAGTCGCCTCAGGTGGGGTGGGCAATCTGGACCATTTGGTAGATGGCATTCGTCTGGGCGGCGCAGACGCCGTGCTGGCTGCCAGCATCTTCCACTATGGCGAATTCACTGTCGCCGAGGCCAAGGCGCGCATGGCTGCAACGGGTATTCCTGTGCGGCTTTGAGGTTTCATCAATCGGGTTGACTGCCCGGTTGATGATGGCGGTCGCACATCGCCTGTGGCGAATACGGGTTAACCCGTTGAAGTGAATCCGGAATCAACGACAATCTCCCAATGAACTGGTTAAGCAAAGTCAACTGGGATGACAAAGGCCTGGTGCCCGTGATTACCCAAGAAATGGGCAGCAACGATGTGCTGATGTTTGCCTGGATGAACCGTGAGGCGCTTCAAAAAACGGCTGAACTTGGTCGCGCGGTGTATTTCAGCCGCTCGCGTGGCAAACTGTGGTCCAAGGGCGAAGAATCGGGCCATGTGCAAACCGTGCACGAGATTCGGCTCGATTGCGATGAAGATGTGGTGTTGCTCAAAGTGACACAGGGAGGCCACGAACCGACGGAGCCTTCGATTGCCTGCCACACCGGCCGTCACAGCTGTTTCTTCCAGATTTACGACAATGGATCGTGGAAAGTTGTCGATCCGGTCTTGAAAGACCCGCAAACCATCTACAAATAGTACTTAATGGCTGCTGACCTTCCGCCCATCAACATGACAGACGCGCTGGCTGAGCTGGCCGCAGTCATTGAAAGCCGCCTGCCGGAGCGCGGGGGCGATCCCGAAGCCAGTTACGTGGCGCGCCTGTTGCTAAAAGGCCCTGACGCATTCCTGAAAAAAATCGGTGAAGAAGCCACTGAGGTGGTGATGGCCGCCAAAGACGCCGACAACGATGGCGACAAGTCAAAAATCGTCAGTGAAGTGGCCGACCTGTGGTTTCACTGCATGATTGCCTTGGCGCACTATGGCTTGAGCCCGCAACTCGTGCTGACCGAGTTGCAGCGCCGCGCCGGGACCAGCGGTTTTGAGGAAAAAGCGCTGCGCAAGGCGCGGGAGCGAGAGCGCGGCGGCACAGTTCGGCCCGAAAAGTGATGGAAGGAGAGTGAACATGAGCGATGTGATTGATGTCAACGTGGTGGATACCGAAAAAGCCCAAAGCCTTAAAACGGTGGGCTGGGTCAGTTACATCCTGCACCTGATCGTGGCGGTAGGCGCCATCATTCCGGGCGCGCAGGCCGGTGCGGTGCTGCTGCTGATTGCGCTTGTGCTCGACATGGTAAAAAAAGACGAAGCTGCCGGCACGTGGCAGGCCAGCCATTTTTCGTGGCGCATCCGTTCGGTCATCTGGGCGGGCATTCTCTATGTCATCACCTCGCCGCTGTGGCTGTTGCTGATAGCACCTGGCTGGCTCGCCTGGGGCATCATCTCCATCTGGTTCCTCTACCGCATCGTGCGTGGCATGGTGGCCATGAACAACAGTCGACCGGTTGGCGTGTGATGGCTTCGGCCTGTTTGGATTTGAAGGTTTGACAACATGAAGCAAGAGCCCGACTGCCTGTTTTGCAAAATCGCGGCAGGTCAGATTCCCTCGCGCAAAGTGTATGAGGATGATGAAATTTTCGCGTTTCACGACATTCACCCGTGGGCACCCGTGCACTTTCTGATGATTCCGAAGTTGCATATTCCGTCGTTTGCCCAGGTGGGGCCGGACCATGCGGCGTTGCTTGGGCGCATGATGACGCTGGCGCCCCAGTTGGCGCTAAAAGAGGGCTGCAGGCCTTACCCCGAAGGCGGTTTTCGCATCGTCAGCAATACGGGGGCAGAGGGTGGACAGGAGGTTCACCACCTGCACATTCATGTGATGGGCGGGCCGCGACCCTGGCTCAAAGGGTAGGCTGCAAAGGTCAATTTCACGGCGTCGCCTGGCTGGCCTGGCTTCAAAGCTTAAAATCGTTTCAATTCATTCAGATTTCAGGAGTACATCATGGGTTCATTTTCTATCTGGCACTGGCTTATCGTGCTGCTGATTGTGGTGATGGTGTT
>JAHEBY010000072.1:0-4975 GCA_024642025.1 Comamonadaceae bacterium
CTTCCCCGGTGTGCCCGCCAACCAGCGCACAGTGCGCCTCATTTAGCACTTCCACAGCGCCCGTCATCATCTGGAATACGACGTCCTCCACCTTCGCCTCTAGCCCCGAAGGCACCGTGGCAATGGCCGTTGCGCTTTGCGCTTCGGCGCCCATGGCCCAGATATCGCCGAGCGCATGATTGGCCGCCACTTTGCCAAATATATAGGGGTCGTCTATAAACGAACGAAAGAAATCAACCGAATGAACCGTGGCTTTGCCGGATGGCACCCGCACAACTGCCGCATCGTCCGGATCTTTGAGCCCAACGAGTACATCATTTCGATCAACCGGTTTGAGCTGACCGAGGGCCCGTGACAAAACGGTAGCGCCTACCTTGGCGCCACAGCCCCCGCATCGCATGGCGATGGCCGAAATGGCTTGCAGCGACTCTTCGTGGCTCAGGTTTACCGACTCATTGTTCGATGCAATTCCCGATGGCGCGCCTGACTCCATCAATGTCAGATCCTGAAACCGTCGCATGAAGCGCCGGTCGATCCAGTCTTTCCACTGCCACACCCATGCACCGGCAAAGCCCAATGCGCCACGCGATGCCACGGCAAATTTATCTCCGGTGCTAATCAGCGCAAGCCAGCTGCGCTGGGGCCGATAGGGCACTAGTGGCGAACCCGCCACGGCATAACGCAGATTTGCAGTAAGCGGTGGTCCTTGCCGGACAGCAAAAACACCGGCCTTCTCCAGTGGGAAATTCACCATGCTGGCGATATCCCCAGCAGCAAACACTTCCGGGTCGGTCACAGACTGCAGGGTATCTGTCACCTGAATAAAACCATCTGCAGTCAGCCTCAGACCCGTATCTTTGAGCCACCCGGCTCCGCCCGCATGCGTGACCCAGACGATCTCATCCGCATCAAAGGTCTCGCCCGACGCAGATTGCAGCTGCCCAGCCAAAACTTGGGCTACAGGAGCGCTACGGTGGACGAAAACACCACGCTGCTTTAGCACGTGTTCGAACCGCTCGCGAACGCCAGGGTTGTGCGTGGGCAAAATGTCTGCACTGCTGGTAAAAAGATGAAAGACCAGCTCATCAGGATTCCGCTTGAGCTTTGCAAGTTCGCAACGCAAGCGAAACTGCATCGCGAGCAACAGTTCCACGCCACCCGCCCCGGCGCCCACTACTGCAATGGTTGTTCTACCGGAATGCCTTTGTACACGTTCCAACAGCGTTAGCCAGCGATCATTGAAGCGCTGTATGGGCTTGACGGCAATCGCATGTTCCGCCGCACCAGGCACCTGTTGAAGTTGTGGCGTGGAGCCAATGTTGATCGAGATTTGGTCGTACGGAACAGGCGGCCGGTTGCGACACAAGACCTTCTTGTTCAAACGATCAAGGCCGACTACCTCGTCGCGATACAGGCGGGCTCCGGCAAAGACGGCAAGACGGCTCAGATCGATATGCACATCGTCATAAGCGTAGTGTCCCGCAACGTAGCCCGGCAACATGCCTGAATACGGAGTATGCATGTCAGTGCAAATCAGCGTGATGCGGACCCCAGGAATCGGCTTCATGCCAAAACTCTTCAACACACCCACGTGGCTGTGACCGCCGCCCACAAGGACGATATCCCTGAGAATCGGCCGGTCAGGCAACTGCATAGGAGAAGTTCATGTTCAGGAGGATCATTTTTTTGTAATCAACCTGCCAGCAGGTCATGTACCAGTCTGACCACATCCGCACGCTCACGTTGGGGCGAGAACAGCTCAGCGCGCTGGTCGCATTGGCTGCTCAAGGTGTTCAAGAGGGTTTCGCTACTCGTGACGTCTGGGCCGGCCGCCACCGACTCCAATTGACTCACACGGCATGAAGTCAATAGAGTCGCAAGCCCTTGCGCGTCATCGACATCGAAGTACCCAGCATACCCCTCCCCAAGCATGCCAATATTTCCATCAATTTTTGATGCCAAAACGGGCGTACCACTGCAAACAGCTTCCATCACCACATGGGCCCCGCCCTCCATTCTGCTGGCATTGATCAACACGTGCGCGCGTTGAATGTGCCTTCGCGCCGCCTCACGAGACAAGCCGCCCAGCCAGCGGTAGTTTGGGCAAAGGGCCGACGTAGCTTGGGCATCTCTACCAAGCTGGGCATCCAGGGGTTCACCAACATGGTCAATAAGGATGTCAGGGTGGTTCTTCAGTATCCGTGCGACAGCAAACAGGGTTTGCGGAGCCTTCACGTCGCGTAAATGACCAACCATGACCGCACGCAAATGGCGTCGCGTTTTCCGGATACGACCGCGGGTTGTGGTTGATTGAAAAATAACTCGTGCTTTACCACGAACCTCCGGCGCCAACGCCAAAACCCCTTTATCCTGCAGCACGACCAGGTGGCCAGCAAATGCCAAGGAAGCCTGCGCATTTGAATCGGTGAGAATGTCGCCATACAGGTCGGTGCCCGTCAGCACAACAGCCAAGTTCCTTGCGTAGCTTCCGCTGTCGCGCGAAGCGGAGGAAATCCCTTGTGCAACAGACCAACGTGCAATGGATTCGGCAGAGCGCCGGGCATGCAAAGCGATCATCGCATCAAACGGCTCACCATTCCACACCTGCGCAATATCCGTCGTGAATTCCCGGTGCAACATGTTGGCCCAGCGACGTGCGGTTTGCCAATTGCCGTTGTTCGCATTGGCAAGCGCAGGGCTGATGATGATGATGCGGGGTTGCGCCATGGGAGAGGGCTGGTGGAGGTCGGGATACTCATTTTCGAGTCTAATCGAAGGATTGTTTCAGCAACTTCAAGGAGTTTTTGTGTTCCGTCTATCAATTTCCGGGCTCATGCGCACGGTGTTTATTGCTGCTGTGGTCATGTCAGGCCTTGCATTGCACGCCCAGCAGGTCTTCAAGATCACTGCGATACCTGATGAGTCACCCACAGAGCTGGCCCGCACGGCGGCGCCATTAGTGAAGCATCTGGAGAAAGCGCTCGGCATGAAGGTGGAATTCACACCGGTCACCGACTACGCGGCGGCCGTAGAAGCGCTCGTCAACAAACAGGTAGACATGGCTTGGTACGGGGGGTTCACCTTTGTGCAGGCCAATGTTCGATCCGGCGGCAAGGTCATTCCCCTGGTGCAACGCGAAGAGGATGAGAAATTCCGCTCAGTGTTCATCACCGGCGACTCGTCCATCAAGGGCCTTGCAGATCTGAAGGGCAGGACTGTCAGCTTTGGCTCGCAATCGAGCACCTCTGGCCACCTGATGCCACGCAGTTTCCTGCTTCAGGCCAACATAGACCCTGACAAGGATTTCAAGCGCGTGGCATATTCCGGCGCTCACGATGCCACCATTGCCGCCGTCGCAGCGGGCAAAGTTGAAGCAGGCGCGCTCAACATGTCTGTCTGGGAGAAATTTGTCGCCGATGGCAAGGTAGACACTTCAAAAGTGAAGGTGTTCTACACCACGCCGGGATACTTTGATTACAACTGGACCGTGCACGCAGACATGCCTGCCGCCCAGCGGGACAAGATCACCAAGGCATTTCTGGAGCTTGACCGAAACACGCCAGAGGGGAAGGAAATTCTTGATCTGCAACGTGCCACCCGCTTTATTACAACCAAGGCGGAGAATTACAGGGGAATCGAGCAGGCTGCGCGCAGCGGCGGCTTGTTGAAGTAGCTCGGCAGAAATCCATTTTGTTACATATTTTATAGCTACCAGCCAATATCTGACGAGGGCTGAAGGCTTATTTGTCATGAAGATTGCCTTGAATGACGTGTCTGCGCGCCACCCTTCCTCCAAGGCGGATGCAATCTTGGCGCTCCGGGGGTGGAACCTTTCCGTTGAGGGGGGGGAGCAAGTCGCCGTCATCGGCCCCTCTGGAGCCGGCAAGACTACGTTGTTACACCTTATGGCTTGCGCGCTGGCTCCGGCGCAAGGTTCGCTCCGTCTGGGTGAGCTTGATCCGTGGGGTTTGGGACGGCGTGCCTTGCAACTGATGCGGGGCGAGCTGTTCCTGGCCCCGCAAGTACCCCCCTTGCCCCCTCGGCAGCGGGTCGTCACATCGGTGCTGGCCGGGAGGCTCCCGCACGAATCACTCTGGGCAAGCCTTCGCAGCCTCGCCTATCCGGCAAACATCGCGTTGGCGGATTCCGCGCTGGACGCCTTCGGGTTGAGCGAGAAGCTGTTCGACCGGGTGGATCGGCTGTCCGGCGGCGAACGTCAACGCGTTGGGCTCGCGCGGGCCTTAACCTCGCAAGCCAAGCTGCTTTTGGTCGATGAGCCGTTGTCTGCACTGGACCCCGCGAACGCCCAGCAAGCCATTGAAGCGCTCACCCAGGCCGCCAGACAGCGTGGTGCGACTCTGATCACAAGCTTGCACCACGTCGACATGGCCTTGGCTCATTTTCCCCGTATTGTCGGCCTGCGTTCTGGCGAGCTCGTGTTTGACTTGCCCGCCTCCAGTGTGACCCCCCGGCACTTGAAAGATCTTTACGCAGAACAGTTGCACGAGCTGGACGGCCCGGCCACTTCACAAACCGATTTGGCGCAGCAAGGCGCGAAAGGAATCGCGGTTAACTGCCGCTGATTCTTCGAAGCATGCAACCGGCAACTATGCGTCTGGGACTCAGCAGCCGCCCAGCCCACCATGATCCTGCGTGGATTCGTCGCGTATTCTGGTTGTTGGCCGGGCTACTCCTGCTGTGGCCCACCTTGCGCCTCACTGAATTCAAGCCATGGATCCTTCTAGATGCCCAGGCCATGAAACCTGCGCTTCGATTTTTGGGCGACTTTTTTCCACCGCGCCTGGATGCGCAGTTCCTGCTTCTGGTCGCGCGTGAGACATGGCGCACGGTTGCCATAGCCACAGCGGGGCTGAGTCTGGCACTTCTGCTGGCCATACCGCTCGCGGTGCTATCTGTGCGTGTTCTGTCACTTTCCGCGTTGAGCGGGCGCATGGCCTTTTTCCCGGCAGCGGCT
>JAHEBY010000072.1:4985-9524 GCA_024642025.1 Comamonadaceae bacterium
ACAACTGATTCGTTGGCTGCTGATGATTCTGCGCAGTGTGCCTGAGCTGGTATGGGCGTTGGTCTTTGTGCGCGTCGTAGGCCTAGGCCCCACCGCCGGTGTGCTGGCCATTGCGCTCACGTACAGCGGCATGCTGGGCAAAGTTTATGGAGACATTCTTGATAGCGGTGAGGCGCACGCCACCACCAGCCTGATGCGCAACGGGTGTGGCCGCGGCCAGGCATTCTTTTTTGCCTTGTTACCCCAAAATGCTCAGGAGCTGACCAGTTACACCGTTTACCGTTGGGAATGCGCACTTCGCTCATCCGCGGTATTGGGCTTTGTCGGTGCGGGCGGGCTGGGCCAACTCATGGATTCATCCATGAAAATGTTCAACGGGTCAGAAGTAGCCACGATCCTGCTCGTCTTTGTTGCCCTGGTCTGGCTGGCAGACAGGCTCAGTGCAGGGCTGCGCAAAGCGCTTTCGTGATTAAGATCTCATGAGCCTGCGCGCCGCCAACGAAACATACAAGTTGCCACGCCCGTTGTTTGACGCGCGCTGCAAGGCATGCTGGCTGACCTTGGGCGCGCTTGTATTCGTAGGGGTCAGTTTTTGGTCGCTTGACATGCAGTGGGCGCAACTCCTGTCTCCTGGTTCATTAGGGCGCATGGGGGCATTTATTGCCGAATTGCTGCGCCTGGAATTGGGCACCACATTTATCGGCAAAGTGTTACGTGCAGCCCTCGAGACACTGGCCATGTCAGCCATGGGCACGCTGTTGGCTGTCATATTCGGCCTGCTTCTGGCTTTGCCTGCCAGCAAAACTCATGAAGCCGACCCCGCACGATGGCAAATACCCGCGCGGCTTGTTTTGAACGCCCTGCGCAGCACACCCGAGCTGGTATGGGCTGCGCTGCTGCTCATAGTTGTCGGTCTGGGGCCGTTTGCAGGCACTTTGGCCCTGGGACTTCACACAACAGGCGTTTTGGGACGACTGTTTGCCGAGGCGATCGAAAATGCACCGGCGGGCCCGGCATTTGCACTACGAGCACGCGGTGTTGGAGGGGGGCGGATTTTCCTTTACGCCACGCTACCCCAAGTGCTGCCGCAGTTGCTTAGTTACACACTCTACCGCTGGGAAAACAACATTCGTGCGGCAGCAATTCTCGGCGTCGTCGGAGCCGGCGGCCTGGGCCAGCTACTGGCATTTCATATGGGGCTGTTTCAGATGGGCGAGACGGGCACCGTCCTCCTGGCCATGCTGCTATTGGTGGCCGTTGTTGACGCGGTGAGTTACATCGTTCGCCTTCGCCTGTCGCGCTAACGGTTCTTTCCTGAAAGCGAGGGCGATACGCGACCGGCGGAGTCATCAAACGGATGCTTTGCGCGTCCGTATAGCGTCATGACCTTTTTGACGTAAGCACGCGTTTCCTTATACGGCGGGATGCCTTTGAAGCGGTCCACAGCGCCCTCGCCCGCGTTATATCCCGCCAACATGAGTTTCACATCACCTTTGAAATACGACAACAGCCAGCGCACGTAAGCCACCCCACCGCGAATGTTTTGCGAAGCGTCAAAGGCATTCTCCACGTCAAATCGCTCTGCGGTTTCCGGAATGAGTTGCATCAATCCCATGGCTGCTTTGGCGGATTTCGCGCGGATTTTGAAGTTGGACTCTGTCGCGATGATGCTAAGGACCAGCTTGGGGTCTACCGAGTGCCAGCGCGCAAGCGGGCCCACTAGATCCACAACCCAGCGCCTGCTTTTTGGCAGGTCAGCCAGAAACCGGTCAATTCCCGCACCGGCAGTTGCAAAGTCATTCTTCAAAACGCCCTTTTCAGGCTCGACGGCCTGAATCACGCAGGCGGGCAAAACCGTGCTGCTCAACCGAACCGTTTCAAGCATTTTTTGCGCCTGAGCGTGCCCCTGGGAGGCCGCCACAGAAAACAGCGATGCCGCCATCTCCCGACTTTCCGGTACGCCCCGGCCAAACGCATAGACAATCCCCAGCCGATACTGCGCCTCTGTACTGCCCAGTCTTGAAGCTTCGCAATACTTGGCCGCGGCCTGCCAGGGGGCGTTTGGGTCGTCGGAATCGCGCTCCAGATGCTGCGCCTCTTCCAGCAATGACCTTACCCCCAAAGCCTCGTGCTCAAAATTGGAGGCTGCAGTCGGCAGTGGTGTCGCGCCAATGCTATCTGCCCAGAAGACCAGGGCAAGGGAAGCAAGCGCGAGCATCACCGCCTGAAAGACTCTCCAGACGATTCCAAACCGATTAAATAGGCTGACCGACATCAAAGGACTTGCTCAAACTCAAATTCATTCTGTGGGTGGACGTTAACATGAGTCGCGATGACCGCATGTATTGATGATGCCATCGTGATTGGCAGCAATCCCATATGACAGCCCTGACCTGGACATGGCTTGAATTTGTCACCTGCGCAACCTTGATCGGTGCGGCAGGATACCAACTATCGCGTTACGGCGATTCCATAGCAAAGCAAACCGGCCTTTCCGGTAGCTGGATCGGTCTGGCGCTGCTGGCCACGGTAACTTCATTGCCCGAGCTGATCACAGGCATCTCCAGTGTCACCATAGCCAACGCGCCCAATGTCGCAGTGGGCGATGCTTTGGGCAGTTGCGTGGTCAATCTGGTTTTTCTTGTGGTCATTGACTTCCTGTACAGAAAAGATCCGGTGTGGTTGCATACCAGTCAAGGCCATGTGCTGGCGGCGGCGTTTGGCGTCGTCTCTTTGGGTTTCATGCTGGTAAGCCTGCTCATGAGCCAGGCCATTGGATCTGGCCCGGCAGGACACGCAATCTCACTTTTTGGGATCACCTACATCTCCAGCTTCAGTATGGCCACTCCCGCAGCACTTCTGCTCTACCTTGTCGCCATGCGAACGGTATTCAATTACGAACGAGTCAACACGCCTCAACCTGACAACACGGCGAATTTGGCAGCCACAAAGCCATCCTTGCAACGTGAGGTGACTTACTTTGTATTGGCCGCAATCGTGGTCGCAGCTGCAGGGCTCTGGCTGCCGTTCGCCTCGGTGAGCCTGGCTAAATCCATGGGCTGGTCCAACAGTTTCGTAGGCTCCATGTTCGTCGCGCTGGCAACCTCGCTGCCCGAGCTGGCAGTGACGCTGTCGGCGGTCCGGCTGGGCGCGCTGGACATGGCGATAGGCAATCTGTTGGGCAGCAACCTGTTCAACGTGGCCATCATTGCAGTAGACGACCTCTTTTACCCGGGACGGTCCCTTTTGGCTGATGTGTCTCTGGTTCACTCAGTGACAGCTGGCTCGGCCATCGTGATGACCGGTCTTGCGACGGTCGGACTGTTTTTGCGTCCGCGCTCGCAGGTGCTACGCGCCGTCGCATGGGTCAGTTTGGGCCTTATAGTGGCCTATCTGCTCAATGCCTATGTCTTGTACATGCATGGCGAATGAAGGGCTGACTGCTGCAAAACCCCTCCCGGGCAATTGGCATCTGCGCGATGCCCATGAGCTGGCGCGCGAACACGCCGTAGATACCACGCACGGCCTGACCGTCGATCAGGTTGAAGCATTGGCGGCTCAACACGGAGCCAATGAATTGCCTTCGCGGGGGCATCGCAGCCTGTGGTCATTGTTGCTGGATCAATTTCGCGATTTCATGATTCTGGTGTTGATTGCAGCAGCAGCAATCTCGGGTGTGATTGGCGATGTGGTCGACACCATCGTGATCCTTGTCATCGTTGCACTCAATGCTGTCATTGGTCTGGTACAGGCTTGGCGCGCCGATCAGGCTTTGGCAGCCTTGCAACGCATGGCAGCGGCCGAAGCTACTGTTCTGCGCGGCGGACATACACAGCAGGTTCCCGCGCGTACGCTGGTGCCAGGTGACATCGTGCTGCTTGAAGCCGGAAACAAGGTGCCGGCTGACCTTCGCCTGCTGGAGATTGCCCAACTCAAGGTGGATGAATCTGCGCTCACAGGCGAATCCGTTACCGTGGACAAACATGCTGGCGTGCTCAGCCGCGCAACCCATGCGCTGGCTGACCGCCTCAACATGGCCTTCAAGGGTACAACCGCCACGCACGGGCGCGGGCGCGGGCTGGTTGTGGCTACCGGCATGAATACCGAGCTGGGCAAGCTTGCAAATCTGCTGCACGAAGACACAGATCGCAGCACGCCGCTACAGCGCCGCCTGACAGTTTTTGGAAAGCGGGTGGCGCTCGCCGTGCTCGCCATCTGCGTCGTCATCATGCTGGCGGGCCTGTGGCGAGGTGAAGAGCCGCTACAGATGGTGCTGGTGGCCATCAGCCTGGCGGTGGCCGCAATTCCCGAAGCATTGCCCGCAGTCGTGACCGTATTGCTGGCGCTTGGGGCCCGCAAGATGGTCGGCTTCAATGCCCTGATACGCCGACTGCCATCAGTTGAAACTCTGGGCTCGGTTACTTACATCTGCTCCGACAAGACCGGCACCTTGACGCAGAACCGCATGGTGGCTGAGTGCGTGGTGGCAGACTGGCCTGATGCTGAGGCCTGGATTCCTTCAACCGTGCAGCCCGGCGC
>JAHEBY010000073.1 GCA_024642025.1 Comamonadaceae bacterium
AACGCCAGAACCGACATCAATCTGCTCACCACGCTGAGCAACCACCACCTCGACGCCCTGGAGGAAGAAACCATCTTCATCCTGCGCGAAGTGGCCGCTGCGTTTGAGCGCCCTGCCCTGCTGTTTTCGGGCGGCAAAGACTCGTTGGTGCTGCTCCAATGTGCGCAGAAAGCTTTTGGCGTTGGGAGAATCCCATATCCCCTTCTGATGATCGACACGGGCCACAACTTCCATGAGGTCACCGATTTCCGCGATTTGCGCGCGAAAGAGCTGGGCGCAGAGCTGATCGTGCGCAGCGTGGAAGACTCCATGGCGCGCGGCACGGTGCGGCTGGCGCACCCCGACGAATCGCGCAACGTTCACCAGTCGGTCACGTTGCTGGAAGCGATTGACGAGTTCCGCTTTGACGCGCTGATTGGCGGTGCGCGGCGCGATGAAGAAAAGGCGCGCGCCAAAGAGCGCATCTTCAGTCACCGCGACAGTTTTGGCCAGTGGCAGCCCAAGGCGCAGCGCCCTGAGCTGTGGACGCTGTTCAACACCCGACTGCAACCGGGCGAGCATTTCCGCGTGTTCCCCATCAGCAACTGGACCGAGCTGGACGTGTGGCAGTACATTGCACGCGAGCACATTGCTTTGCCCAGCCTCTATTTCTCGCACCAACGTGATGTGGTGGAACGCAAGGGCCTGCTGGTGCCGGTCACGCCGCTAACGCCTGCCCGCGATGGCGAGGCGGTGGTGACGAGGGATGTACGCTTTCGCACCCTGGGCGATATCACCTGCACCTGCCCGGTAGAAAGCCTGGCCGCATCGCCCGCAGAGGTTGTCATCGAGACGCTGGCATCCGATGTGAGCGAACGCGGCGCCACCCGCATGGACGACAAAACCTCAGATGCCTCGATGGAAAAGAGAAAGAAAGACGGGTACTTTTAATGAGCGCTATTGCAATACCGTCTGTTCGGGCCGAGCTTGTCGAAGCCGCGTCAATTCCTTCGACAAGCTCAGGGCGAACAGATGTACCAGGCGCACTGCGCTTTATCACCTGCGGCTCGGTGGACGATGGCAAGAGCACGCTGATTGGACGCCTGCTTGTGGACAGCAAGGCCGTGCTGCAGGATCACCTTGCCGGCGTGCAGCGCCAGGGCGAAACCGACCTGGCTTTGCTGACCGACGGCCTCTCGGCCGAGCGTGAACAGGGCATCACCATCGACGTGGCCTACCGCTACTTCAACACCGAAGCCCGCAAGTTCATCATTGGCGACGCGCCCGGCCACGAGCAGTACACGCGCAACATGGTCACCGCCGCCAGCAGCGCGGATGCGGCTGTGGTGCTGGTCGATGCCACCAAGCTGGACTGGAACAACCCGCAGATGGAGTTGCTGGTGCAAACCCGCCGCCACAGCCTGCTGGCCAACCTGTTGCGCGTCTCCAGCATCGTGTTTGCCGTGAACAAGCTCGACGCAGTGGCTGACGCCACGCTGGCTTTCCGCAACATTGGTGGCGCGCTCAAGCGGTTTACTGAAGTAGCTCAAATCCCGCTGAAGGCTGTCGTGCCAGTCTCTGCCCTGAAAGGCTGGAACGTGGTGGACCGTTGTGGCGAAGGCCTGGCGGCGCAAAACGGCGGCTGGTGTGGCTACACCGGCCCGAGCCTGCTGCAGATTCTGGAGCACCTGCCCGGGACGCTGACTGAAACCGACCAGCCCGTGGCCGTCCCGGTGCAGTGGGTCGAGAAGTTCTCTTCCAGCAGTGACACCTCGCAGGGTCGCCGTGTGTTATGGGGCCGTGTGGCGACTGGCGCCGTGTATCCCGGGCAGCAGATTGCTGTCCTTCCCAGCGGCCAGACGGCCACAGTCGCCCAGGTGCTGGATCATGCCCGCCGTCCAACCGACGTACTTGCGGGTCACAGCGCTGGGATTGTGCTGGACCGTGAACTGGATGTTTCGCGTGGCGACTGGCTGCTGGCCAGCGACGCCGGGTTCACCCCCTCACGCGAGTTGCGCGCCACGGTCGCCTGGCTGGATGACGAACCGTTGGTAGCGGGTCGCGTTTACTGGGCACTACATGGGCACCGCTGGGTAAAAGCCAAGGTCAAACGGGTGGTTCACCGGCTCAACATCAACACCCTGGCCGAAGAAGACGCCACTCAGCTGGAACCCAACGCCATCGGGCATATCGAGTTGAGCCTGCAGGAGCCGATTGCCGCGCTGCCCTACAGTCAATCCCGGGTTCTGGGGTCGGTGGTTCTGGTCGATACGGCATCCCACAAAACCGCGGGCGCGGTGCTGATCAACTGACAGAGATCAAATACCCGCACACGCATTTGGGTCACACTCCCGTGGCCCCCGCGGAAACCCAATAAAATAGAGGGTTTCCACCTGTTCGTCGAAAAACCATCACATGACTCACACTGTCACCGAAGCCTGTATCAAATGCAAATACACCGATTGCGTGGATGTTTGTCCCGTGGATTGCTTTCGCGAAGGCCCCAATTTCCTGACCATCGACCCCGATGAGTGCATCGATTGCGCCGTGTGCATACCGGAATGCCCGGTTAATGCCATCTACGCTGAAGAAGACGTGCCCGCCGACCAGCAGCACATGACCAAACTCAACGCCGAACTGGCCAGATTGCCCACCTGGAAGAGCATCACCAAGCGTAAAACCCCGCCCGCCGATGCCGACGACTGGAAAGACGTAACCAGCAAATTGCACCTGCTTGAACGCTAGTAGTTCGAGTGCTGACAAATGGAATTATGGAACCCCAACTGAACCAAGCCGTGATTGCTACCGCCAACGCCCATCAGGGGCCGATTGAGACCGACGCCGTCATCGTGGGCGCAGGCCCCGTCGGCCTGTTTCAGGTTTTTGAGCTGGGTCTGCTTGAAATCAAGGCGCATGTGATCGACTCGCTGGCCTACCCCGGCGGCCAGTGTGTGGAGCTTTATCCGGACAAGCCGATTTACGACATTCCGGCCGTGCCGGTGTGCACCGGGCAGGAGCTGACCGACAGCCTGCTCAAGCAGATCGAACCCTTTGGCGCGACCTTCCACTATGGCCAGGAAGTGACCGTAGTCCAACAGGTTGAGGACGGCCGCTTCTTCGTGCAAACCTCAAAGGGCACCCAGTTTCTGAGCAAAACCATTTTTATCGCGGCCGGTGTGGGCGCGTTTCAGCCCCGCACACTCAAGGTGGACGGTATTGAAAAATACGATGGCACGCAGCTGCACTACCGGGTCAAAAGCCCGATGGACTTTGCCGGCAAAAACCTGGTGATTGTGGGCGGCGGCGATTCGGCACTCGACTGGGCGCTGGATTTCGTCAAAGACAGCCCACACAAGGCCGAAAGCGTGATCCTCGTTCACCGGCGTGACGGCTTCAAGGCTGCGCCGGCAAGCGTCGCCAAAATGAAGGAACTGTGCGATGCACTGGAGATGCAGTTTGTCGTAGGGCAAGTTACCGGCCTTGAAGAACAGGGTGGCAAGCTCACCGGAGCCAAAGTCACCGGCAGTGACGGCATTACCCGCGTGGTGCCGCTGGACGTCATGCTGGTGTTTTTTGGCCTTTCGCCCAAGCTCGGCCCCATTGCCGAATGGGGGCTGGACATTGAGCGCAAACAGCTCAAGGTCGACACCGAAAAGTTCTCCACCAGCGTGCCCGGCATTTTTGCGGTGGGCGATATCAACGTCTACCCCGGCAAGAAGAAGCTCATCCTCTCGGGGTTTCATGAATGTGCACTGGCGGCATTTGGCGCTGCGCCCATCATCTTCCCGGACAAAGGCAAGATTCACCTGCAATACACCACCACCAGCCCCAAACTGCACAAAGTGCTGGGCGTGGAGTCTCCGGTCTTCGACTAGCAAAAAAACCAAGCTATAATTTGAGGCTGTTCCTCGATAGCTCAGTCGGTAGAGCGCCGGACTGTTAATCCGTAGGTCCCTGGTTCGAGCCCAGGTCGAGGAGCCAGATTTGTACAGAAATGGGCACCGCAAGGGTGCCCATTTCATTTTGAGCCGCGGCCGCAAACGAGTTGGCCATTTTCAATCGCACTCGCGCAGGCTCTTCGTTGGGTCTGTCAATCTCAAGACTGCCCAAACCCGTACATACCCTGAGCCTGCCCTTCATGGGCAGCCGTTAACATGGCAGAGACTGCCAACTATCAAAGCACCATTACAACAAGCCCATGACGATTAACGGCGCAACCCGCGTGTTCTATATCCTGGGTGACCCCGTAGCGCAGGTCCGCGCACCAGAGGTCTACAACCACTTGTTCCAGCAGCATGGCGTTGACGCAGTGCTAGTGCCCCTGAAATTGCCTGCTGCGGCGCTGCCCGGATTTCTGGCGCATGGCATGAAGGCCGAGAACATTGGCGGCTTCTGGGCAACCATCCCGCACAAATCGGCGCTGGCGCAGCTTCTGCAACCTAATGAGCCGGTCGCAGCGATAGCTGGCGCGGTAAATGCCGTGCGACGGATGCCCAATGGCAGCTTGCAAGCCGCCTTGTTCGATGGAATTGGTTTCGTCAAGGGGTTGGACTATTTCGGGATCGGGGTGAAGGGCAAGCGCGTGCTGGTCGTCGGGGCTGGCGGCGGTGGTCATGCAGTGGCAGCCGCGCTGGCGCAGCGTGCACCGTCGACGTTGACAGTGTTCAACCGCAGCCGCGATCATGCAGAAGCCCTTGTCGCACGTCTGGCCCCGATCATTGGCGCTGCGGTGGCTGTCGCAGAAAGCGCCGATCCGACAGGGTTCGATTTGGTTGTCAACTGCACCTCGCAGGGTCTGCAAAGCGGCGATCCGCTGCCGTTCGATCCGGCGCGGGTGGATGAATCTGCGGCTGTGGTCGACATCATCATGAGCAAATCGCCCACTCCCCTACTGGTCGCGTGCCGTGCGCGCGGCATCCGGGCAGAGGCCGGCTTCGAGATGCTGGTGCAGCAGGTGCCAGAATATCTGCGCTTCTTCGGCTTTGAGCAAATCGCACAAGCCCTGCAATCCGATCTGTCCGCTGTGCGGGCGGTCCTTTACCCGAGGTGACGGGACGCTCGCTTCGATTCCATAAATTAACCGTAGAGGGACACACCATGCAATCACGACTTTGCAAACTCATCCTAACTGCATCCGTTCTGCTTCTCGGGGGAGCCGCTTGGGCGCAACCCATAAAAATTGCCAACATCGTTGAACTTTCGGGTGCCGGCGCCACTTCCGGAACCAATTTCAAGGACGGGGTGGAACTTGCCATCAAGGAGATCAACGCCTCTGGTGGCATTCTTGGCCACAAGATTGAGTCGACCACCAGCGACACTCAAAGCAATCCCGGCGTGGCCAAGGGCTTGGCGACGAAGGCAATCGACGACGACGTCTTCGCCGTGTTCGGACCGGTGTTCTCTGGCTCCATCCTGGTCAGCATGGCCGAAACGCGACGGGCAGAAGTACCCAACTTCACCGGAGGCGAGGCTGCGTCTATCACCAAGCAGGGCAATCCCTACGTGTTTCGCACCAGCTTCACGCAGGACACTGCAATGCCTAAGGTAGCCCGCTACATTGCAAAGAACCTCAAGGCCAAAACCGTCGCACTCATCTACGTCAATAATGACTTTGGCAAGGGTGGTCGGCAGTCTTTGACGAATTCGCTGGAGCCGCTCGGCGTCAAGGTAACTGCAGACATCTCGACCGAACAAAGCCAGGTTGATTTCTCGGCCGCAGTATTGACAGCCAAGCGCAGCGACGCTGACGTAATCTTCGTTTACACGAATGAAGAAGAGTCTGCGCGCGCATTGCGCGAGCTGCGCAAGCAAGGTGTCAACAAACCCATCGTCGGCGAAACCGTGTTGACAAGCCAGAAGGTGATCGAACTTGCCGGTGACGCCGCCAACGGCGCCGTGGCCCATGTGGGACTGACTGTGGACGCCCCGATGCCGGCTATGCGCGCATTCCGTGCCAAGTTCGAAAAGGAAAACAAGTACATCCCCGATCACAATGGTATCAAGGGCTACACGGGAATTTACATTCTCAAGGCAGCCATCGAGAAAGTTGGCAAGCTCGACCGCAAGCTGGTGGCAAAGGCGATGCATGGGATGAAAATATCTGCGGCCCAGAATCCCGGTGTATTGATGGACGTGACCATCGACAGCAAGGGTGACCTTGATCGGGAGAGTTTCTTGACCTCCGTTCGCAACGGCAAGCAGGAAGTAACGGAAGTTCTCCCAGCGCTTGGCAGCAAATAGGCGTAGCGAGCTGGCGGCCTGAAAATCGACCGCCAGCATGCTGGATCGCCGAATGAACGTCTTCGACGAACCCAAGATCGATTGCCATTGCCATCTGCTCGATCCGGCTCGGTTTCCTTACGCACCTGACGTCGCTTACCGGCCCTCTGGCCAGGAAATCGGACCGCTGGAGCAATACCTGCAGGTTATGGATGCGTATGGCATCCGCCACGCCCTCTTGGTTGGCCCGAACTCGGGTTACAACCGCGACAACCGTTGCCTTATTGACGCCATCGCCCGAAGCGCCGGACGTTTCAAGGGCATTGCGGTGGTACCCAATGACATTGAGCGTGGCCAGCTGCGAGAGTTGCGCGACGCCGGCGTGATCGGCGTCGCCTGGAACGCGAGCCTGCTTGGAACCCCCTACTACGCTGGCGCGAATGGACTGTTGAAAATGCTTGCCGACATGGACATGATGCTATCGCTACAGGTTGAAAAGGACCAGCTGCTGGCGCTCCAGCCCATGATCACGCGCAGCGGTGTGCGGGTGCTTTTTGATCACTGTGGCCGACCCTCCCCCGGTGGTGGCCTGGACCAGCCGGGTTTTCAGGCTTTGATCGGTCTGGCACGTACCGGCCGTGTTGCGGTGAAGCTTTCCGGGTACCAAAAGTTCTCGCTGCAAGGCCCCCCGCATCAGGACGCCATGCCATTCATGCGCGCTCTGCTGGACGCTTTCACACCGGACGCCTGCCTATGGGCATCAGACTGGCCATTTTTGAAGGCGCAACAGCGCATCGATGTCGGCCCCTTGTTGCGCACGATTGAGCGCCTGTTGCCCGATCATGGCGACCGCCAGCGACTATGGTGGGATACGCCCTGCCGCTGGCTGGGGTTTGAAAAGTAAGCGCCGCCCTATTTGACTTGTCGGAGCGATCTTTATTTACACAAAGTCATCAAAATTAAATAAGATACGCCTTATATAAATTTCGATTTATCAATTGAAGACACCTGTCATGATGAAGATGACCAAAACACTGGACAACTTGGGTGACACGTTTCGCCGCCTCTGGTATCGCGACACCGGCGAGAGGAGTCTTGTAATCAACGACGTTGCGGTGCGTATCCGGGCGGGCATCTTGCTCATCATTCCGCTGTACATGGGGCTGACCTTGTACGACGTAGTGTTCACCTCACACTGGGTAGTAACTGGCGGGATGGTGAAGGACACTTTTGACACGGACGCCAGTGGGCGCATTCTGTACAACGTCGAAGCCGTTCGGCGCACCTATGAGTATTCCAGGCAAACCTGGGTGCTCCTGTACGCTCTCTTTGAAATGATTGCTGGCATGTTTTTGTGGACATCGCGTTTTTCGCCCACCATTTACATCAGCAGCCTGATGGCCAAACACAGCAAGCCAGTCTGGAAGCCCTTGCTACCCAAGCGTTTTGCGTGGTCCATTGGTGCGACGCTGGTCTCGGCTTGCCTGATTTTCTTTAATCCCGAGGTTTTTGCTGGCTGGGTCAATGCGCTAGCAGGCAGCAAGTTGCTACCGACTACATCCAACTTCATGCCTCGCTGGATTCCACTGGTGCTGGTTTGGGTGTGCATCGGTTTTATGTGGATGGAAACCGTGCTTGGCATTTGCCTGGGCTGCAAGCTGCACTCGCTGCTGGTTTGGACAGGCCTCATCAAGGACGACTGCGAAGCCTGCAACAACCTGAGTTGGGACTGAACCGCCTCACAGCAACTTCAAACAGGTCGAGTAATTTTGGCGCCCGTCAATTGCTCCTGGGCGGTGACAAGAGCCGGCACGTAGGATGCGCCATGCCCCAAGTTCGACGCAGTGACGAGGCTCTGATGTACGGCTTGTCCTACCAAGGCAGGCACGTTCACCATCTCGGCCAGATGGCCGTAATAGCGCAGGTCTTTTCGGGCATTGTCCAGCTCGAATTTCAGCCCGGTAAAATCGCCCGCGATTGTCTTGGCCATGGCCTGAAACAGCCCGGAATTCACCCCTCCCGCAGAAACAACGTCAACCAGATGCTTCACGTCGATGCCCGCCTTGGCACCGACCGCAAAAGCCTCCGCCGTGGCCGTGCAAATAGCCTGTGCCACAAAATTGTTCAGTAGTTTGACAACATGGCCTGCGCCCGGGCCGCCCACGTGGAAGATGTTTTCACAATAGGCTTGCAACACGGGCTTGACGCGCTCAAACATGTCGGGCGTTGCCCCCACCATGGTGTTCAGCTTGCCCGCCTCAGCCTCAGCCGCAGAGCGCGCCAGCGGCGCGTCTACCAGCGTCACACCTTGCGCGGCACATTGGGCGAACAGCCGGTTTGTCGACTCTGGCTCGCTGGTGGAAGTGTCAATGACCAGCAGCCCGACGCGCGCGTTGGACAACACGCCGTTTGGCCCAGTCAGGCAAGCCTCCACCTGCGGCGAACCCGTCACGCACAGGATTACCGCGTCACATGCCGCCAGAGCGGAAGCGTTGGCCACCAATTTGGCACCGGCTGTTATCAGGTCGGCTACGCCCTCGCGATTGTGGTGAACAGTCAGCGACACCGCAAAGCCCTTGGCCAATAAGTTTTTGGCCATACCGTGGCCCATGAGGCCAGACGCCCCGACAAATCCGATGTGTTGCATGGTTGAAGACTCCTGTTATGAAAATTGGTATCTAAACGAATCACTGAAGCACCGAGTTACGGGCAGTCGCCGTAGGTCACAGTCCCGTCTTTGCATTCTGTCAATATAGCTTCGCGGTTTTTGATTGTGGGGCGGACTGGTGAGGCGCCCCCCCTGTCGGGAGAGCCACCCTGAGCGTAAATAATCTTTTTGGAGCCCAAGCCGCACGTACCTACCACTTTCCCGTCTGCCGCGTTAGCGGCATCCGCATCCACCACCGTAAGCGTGAAGTTCGTGACACCGTTTGACCTGATGCTTGCGTCAATTTTGGCCTGAATCGACTCGCAGGTCTGGGCGTGAGCAGGTGCGCAGGCTATCAGCCAAGCTACAGCTGAGACAGCGTTTCTCAGGGTGGCGACTTCGAGCATGCGTGAGATCCTTGCGTTGCATGTTAAGGTTGACCATCGTATCTTAGCCAACATAGCGGTTATCGAGCGCAACCCTAAACCCAAAGACTGGAGGCAATCGGGGAATGAGTGTCCGTATCAACACGCCACGAATCATCGCAACAATCTGCTTCAGCCTGGCAGCGGCCTTCCCGGCAACGGCTCGGGAAATGGTCAGCATCAAAGGCAACATCGTCAACATGCGCTCAGGTCCCGGCACGCACACCGCGGTTCAGTGGGAACTCAAAAAAG
>JAHEBY010000074.1 GCA_024642025.1 Comamonadaceae bacterium
CCGTCATTTCAAGCTGATCCAGCATCATGTCAAGGCTGGCATAGGCAGGTTGCAAAGCCTGATATGTGTTCCAGATCTTTTGAGATTGACCGGCAGGGCCAATCAGGCGCGGGAGTTCATCGGTCTCAACATCGCCTGAATTGCCTTCAAACACTTCGCCAAAGCTGTTGACCATCAAGGTATCGCCTTCCGCGCCCCACATGGCCATAACGCGATGTTCCTGTAAGTTAACCCTCAATCGGTTCGGGAAGTACCGTTTCACTACTGCCTGGCGCACCCAGGGAACCGCTTCAAAAGCAGCGCGCGCCTGTGTCAGGTCCACGGTAAAGAACGTGCCCTGGATGTGATGCAAGGCATTGGCTCTCAGATTAATTGCGTTGTTGTGCGCAACATCCCCACTGACTTCAATCGCACCAATGGCAAACAGGGGCAGACGGGCAAACCGCGCCAACGCAAAGCCCATCAGCAACACGACAAAGATCGCGAACAGAACGGATGCGGTGAAATTCATCAACCGAATGTCGAGCGAAGCGTTTAGTGTGCGGCTCACGCTCTTGCCCCTACGTCGTTGTCACATGCGGCCAGCGCCAGCAACTCGAGGCACAAAGCGGGATAGCTGATGCCCACGGCCTTGGCTGACATCGGCACCAGGGAATGGCTGGTCATGCCCGGTGAGGTGTTGATTTCCAGCAGGTAAGGTTCGCGCGTGGCCGAGTCAATCATCACGTCAAGCCGCCCCCAGCCCCTGCAGCCCAAAACCCGATAGGCCTTGAGTACAAGCTTTTGGATAGCTTCCTCTTCGCCAGGCGGCAGGCTACACGGCACGAGGTACTGCGTGACGTCGGTGAAATATTTGTTTTGATAGTCGTAATTGCCCTCTGGCGCTACGATGCGAATGACTGGCAAGGCGCGGGCCTGAACGCCATTGCCAATCACCGGGCAGGTGACCTCATCGCCACTGATGAACTGCTCGCACAGCACGTCAGCATCCAGCGCCGCAGCGCCCTCAACGGCCGCTTTCATATCGGAATAGCCCGCCACTTTATAGACACCAATTGAGGAACCCTCGCGAGCCGGCTTCACGATGACGGGCAAGCCAAGCTCGTCAGGAATGTTCATCACCTGCTCCGGGCTGTATGCATCACGCCGCAGCAACTTGTAGGCAGGCGTTGGCAGGCCCTCTGCCAGCCAGACGCGCTTGGTCATGACTTTGTCGATGGCGATGCTTGACGCCATAACGCCCGAGCCGGTGTAAGGAATTCCCATCAGCTCCAGCGCGCCTTGCACTGTGCCGTCCTCTCCAAAGCGGCCATGCAGCGCAATGAAGCAGCGGTCAAACCCGTCTGACTTGAGCTCACCAATGTCACGCAGCGAGGGGTCGAACGCGTGAGCGTCTATGCCGCTTTGCAGCAATGCTTGGAGCACACCTGTGCCCGACATCAGCGACACTTCACGTTCGGCCGATGCACCGCCCATCAACACCGCAACTTTGCCGAAGTTCGAAGGAAATAGGCTCATAGCCCCCGTCCTTGCTTTGAAGTATGCTCTATATTTTGTAGCATTTCAACAACTTTTCCGGCAACTGAACCTATCGTGCCAGCGCCCATACATAAAACTACATCGCCTTCACGGGCGTTGTCCACAACCGCCTGAGGCATATCGCCCACATCGTCCACAAAAACCGGTTCCACCTTGCCGGCGACGCGAAGTGCACGCGCCAGTGCACGGCCATCTGCCGCAACTATCGGCTCCTCACCAGCTGAATAGACTTCTGTCAACATCACCGCATCGGCCTGGCCGATCACTTTGACAAAGTCTTCAAAGCAATCGCGCGTGCGTGTGAACCGGTGGGGTTGAAATGCCAGCACCAGCCGCCGTCCGGGGAAAGCACCACGGGCGGCCGCGAGCGTGGCAGCCATTTCAACCGGATGGTGACCGTAATCGTCAACCAGCGTGAAGGTGCCACCGTCACGGGCAGGCAATTCACCGTAGCGCTGAAAGCGCCTGCCAACACCCTTGAATTCGACCAGTGCCTTTTGCACCGCCACATCGGGAACATTGAGCTCAACAGCGACGGCGATAGCCGACAGGGCATTCAGTACGTTGTGATGTCCGGGTAGATTCAATGTCACGTCCAGGTCCGGCAAAACAACGCCGTTGCGACGCTGCACAGTAAACTGCATGGTGCTTCCGACAGCGCGCACATTGATGGCGCGCACCTGCGCATCTTCATGGAAACCGTAACTGGTGATGGGGCAAGTTACCTGCGGCACGATCTCCTTGACTGCCGGGTCATCAGTGCAAAGAATGGCTGTTCCGTAAAACGGCATGCGATGCAGGAAGTCAACAAACGCCCCTTTGAGCCGCGCAAAATCGTGCCCGTAGGTCTCCATGTGATCCGCGTCGATATTCGTGACCACGGCCATGACGGGAAGCAGATTGAGGAACGAGGCGTCAGATTCGTCAGCCTCAACCACGATGTAGTCGCCACTACCCAGGCGGGCATTCGCGCCCGCGCTATTGAGCCGTCCACCGATCACAAAGGTCGGGTCCAGCCCGGCCTCAGCGAGTACGCTGGCCACGAGACTGGTTGTAGTTGTCTTGCCGTGTGTCCCGGCGATGGCGATGCCCTGCTTGAGGCGCATGAGTTCGGCCAGCATCAGTGCTCGCGGGACAACAGGAATACGCTTCTCTCGCGCATACACAACTTCAGGGTTGTCTGCCTGCACAGCGGTGGAGGTGACGACCGCATCGGCAGCCTTTACATTTGCGCTGTCGTGCCCAACAAAGGTTTTGATGCCGAGCGCCGCCAGCCGCCTGAGCGTAGGCCCGTCAGACAGGTCCGAGCCGGAGATCTGATAGCCCAGATTGAGTAATACTTCAGCGATGCCGGACATGCCAGCGCCACCAATGCCGACGAAGTGAATCTGGCGAATAGCGTGCTTCATCCGGCCAGCTCCTCACATGCCGCAACCAAAGCCTGCGTCGCGCCGGACTTCGCCAGGCTTTTGGCCTTTTGCCCCTTATCCAAAAGAATATCTCGCTCTATTTTTTGTAGCAATTCGGACAGCGCTTCTGGCGTGAGATCCGCCTGCGGCATCAACCATCCGGCACCCTGATCAACCAGGAAGCGCGCGTTGGTGGTTTGATGATCGTCAACGGCCGAGGGGAACGGCACAAATAGGGCCGCTGCGCCCACAGCAGCGATTTCCGTCACCGTGCTGGCGCCTGCACGGCAAATCACCAGGTCGGCATCGGCAAAGGCCTGTGCGGTGTCGTCGATGAACGGTATCAATGCCGCGCTCACCTTCGCCGCTTCGTAGTTGGCACGCAAGGCGTCAATTTGCAAGGCGCCACTTTGATGCGTCACGACCGGGCGAGCGGTCAACGGGATCAATGCCAGTGCGCGAGGCACGAGATCGTTCAACGCTTTGGCACCCAGACTGCCACCGAGCACCAGCAACTTGAGGGGACCACTGCGACCGGCGAAGCGCGTCGCGGGATCGGGCTGAGAAAGGAATGCACTGCGTAGTGGGTTACCAACCCATTGGGATTTCTTTAAAACGTTTGGGAAGGCGGTAAAGATTCGATCCGCAATGCCTGCCAACACCCGATTTGCCGTGCCGGCAACCGAGTTTTGCTCGTGCAAGATCAGCGGCTTGCCCATCAAGACGCTCATCAAACCACCAGGGAAACTGATGTAACCACCGAGACCCAGCACGACATCAGGCTTCACACGCCGAACGACTGCAATACCCTGCCAGAAGGCCCGCAAGAGACGCATGGGCAACAAGAAAAGAGATAGCTTACCTTTGCCGCGCACGCCTGAGAAATCCATGAGCTCAAGTGGGTAGCCATGCAATGGCACAAGCCGGCTCTCCATACTTGGGCGCTGGGCAGTACCCGCGCCACCCAACCAATGGATCCGCCAACCGCGATCGCGCAAGGCGTCTGCAACCGCAAGACCCGGGAAAATATGGCCGCCCGTGCCGCCTGCCATGATCAACGCGCAGTGCTGAATCATGCCCGACCTCCGTGCATGAGCTGCCTGTTCTCATAGTCAATTCTCAAGACAAGAGAAAGTGCCACCAAGCTCATGAGAATGGCCGAACCGCCGTAGCTCATGAGCGGCAATGTGAGCCCCTTTGTTGGCAGCGCCCCAAGGTTGACGCCCACGTTGATAAAGGCCTGAAAGCCCATCCATATGCCAACGCCTTGAGCGACCAGTCCAGCAAACACGCGGTCCAGGGCCACCGCCTGGCGTCCAATATGCATGATGCGCCGTGTCATCCAAAGGAACATGCCAATGACTGCCAGAACGCCGACTAGACCAAATTCCTCGCCGATCACTGCCAGTAAAAAGTCGGTGTGCGCCTCTGGCAACCAGTTCAGTTTTTCAACGCTGCCGCCCAGGCCCACACCAAAAATTTCACCCCGACCCACGGCGATTAAGGCGTGCGTGAGCTGATACCCCTTACCCAGCGCGTTTTTGTCGCTCCATGGATCCAGGTACGCAAAAATGCGCTCGCGCCGCCAGTCGCTCAGGGCAATCATCAGGCCAAAGGCCACCAGAAGGATAGCGGCAATCAGAAAAAACATGCGGGCATTGACGCCTCCCAGAAACAGGATTCCCATGGCGATCACCGCAATCACCATGAATGCCCCCATGTCAGGCTCAGCCAGCAGTAGTAGACCAACTATCGCAATGGCCAGCGCGATGGGCGTCACTGCGCGGAAAAAGTCCTCTTTGACCTCCATCTTGCGCACCATGTAATCTGCCGCATAGATCAGCACGGCAAATTTTCCCAGCTCGGATGGCTGAAAATTCATGATGCCAAGCGAGATCCACCGCCGAGCGCCATTCACGCCTTTGCCCACGTGAGGAATCAGCACAGCGATCATGAGGACCAGCGACACCACGAAAAGCCAAGGGGCCAGACGTTCCCAGACTGAAACCGGAATCTGGAACACGATCAACGCTGCCACAACAGCAACCACCAGAGAAATTGCATGGCGCAGCAAGAAGTGCGTGTGCGCGTAAGCCGCGAACTTGGGATTGTCCGGCATGGCGATTGATGCGGAATAGACCATCACCAGACCCCACAGAAGCAAGGTAACGGTGACCCACAATAACGATTTGTCGAAGCCGGCAACGTAATGCGTGGCAGAACCCGAGCCAGTGCGCGTGGCCCACAAACGAACGGGCAACGGATCCACTTTCCGATTTTTAGCGCGGGAAAGCAGACCCGAAAACTGTTGCGCCAGTGTGCTCATTCCGTCTGCTCCAAAACGGTGCCTCTGCCGTTGGCCAATGTCTGAACGGAGTCGCAGAACACACGGGCCCGATGCCCATAGTTTTCAAACATGTCAAAGCTGGCGCAGGCGGGTGACATCAACACGGCATCCCCTGGCTGCGCCAACTCAAACGCCTTGTGCACGGCTTCAGACATTTCGGAAGCATCAACCATTGGCACATCAATGTTGGACATCGCCGCACGAATTTGACCTGCATCCCTGCCGATGAGCACAACTGCCCGCGCTGTATTGGCGGTTGGTGCGGCAAGTGGCGTGAAGTCCTGCCCTTTGCCCTCACCACCCAAAATCACGACCAGCTTGCGGTCTACCCCCAAGCCTTTCAGGGCGGCTACGGTAGCCCCAACATTTGTGCCTTTGCTGTCGTCAAAAAACTCAATCCCCTCGATGACACCCACAGATTCCACCCGGTGCGCTTCTCCCCGATACTCCCTGAGGCCAAATAGCATCGGGCCAAGGGTGCATCCGGCAGACGTGGCCAATGCGAGAGCCGCCAGCGCATTCAATGCGTTATGGCGACCATGGATTCGAAGGGCATCTGCCGGCAGCAGGCGCTGGATATGTACTTCTTCTTCGACGGCCTTGCGCTTCTTCAGTGTTTCGTCGGCCTCCATGGCACGCACAAGCCAAGTCATCCCGTTGACCTGTTCGATACCAAAATCACCTGGCCGCGTCGGCATGTCTGCACCAAAACTGATCCATTGGCGCGGCTCACGACTTTTTACCAATGGTGGCAATAGGGCCATCACCTGCGGATCGTCCCGGTTTAAAACCATTACCGCAGTCTTGCCGAAAATTCGGGCCTTGGCGGCAATGTAATGTTCCATGGAACCATGCCAGTCCAGATGATCTTGCGTCACGTTCAATACAGTGCTGGCCGTGGGTTCGAAGCCGGATACCGGATCGAGCTGAAAGCTTGAGAGCTCAAGGGCCCAGACATCAGGCAAACTCTCTGAGTCCAGCGCATTCGACAGTGTGTCAAGCAAAGTGGGGCCAATGTTGCCGGCCACTGCCACAGTCTTACCGGCGCGGCCGACCAATTGACCAAGCAACGCCGTGACCGTGGTCTTGCCATTGGTACCGGTGACCGCCAGCACGGCGGGGTTGTAGGCACGTGAGGCCTTAAGTTCTGCAAGCGCCTGGGAAAACAACCCCAACTCCCCAGTAACCAATATCCCCATTGAATTAGCCGCTTCGATTACAGGAGCAATTTCCTGTGGAGCCAATCCCGGACTCGACAACACGACGGACACACCCGTGCCTTCAAGCAATGCTGCAGCAAATGGCGCGCAGGAAAATATGGCCGCTGGCAGCTCTCGCTTTAGTGCTTCAAGTTGGGGCGGTGCTGGGCGCGTGTCTATCACATGGACTTTTGCCCCTTGGCGCGTACACCATCGGGCCATTGCAAGGCCTGACGTGCCAAGGCCCAATATGAGCGCGATTTGTTGATTCAGTGAATGCATGGGCTGCATGGTCACCTCAGCTTCAAGGTGGATAGACCCACCAGACACAGCAGCATGGTGATGATCCAGAAGCGGACGACGACCTGGCTTTCTTTCCAACCACTCTTTTCAAAATGATGGTGCAGTGGCGCCATCTTGAGGATGCGTCGCCCCTGCCCGTACTTCTTCTTGCTGTATTTGAAATAGGTCACTTGCATCATCACTGACAGCGCTTCGACCACAAAAATGCCGCCCATGATCGCCAAAACCACTTCCTGGCGAACAATGACGGCAATGGTGCCAAGTGCTGCGCCCAGCGCGAGCGCGCCCACATCACCCATAAAAACCTGGGCCGGATGGGTGTTGAACCAGAGAAAGGCCAGGCCTGCACCAGCCATGGCCGCGCAGAACACCAGCAGCTCCCCCGCACCCGTGATATGAGGAAAGAACAGATATTTGGAGAACACCGCACTACCTGCGACGTAAGCAAACACACCGAGCGCTGACCCAACCATGACCACTGGCATGATGGCCAAACCGTCCAGTCCATCGGTCAGATTGACTGCATTGCTTGAGCCCACGATGACCAGATAAGTCAGCACTACAAAGCCCAGGACGCCCAAGGGGTAACTGACTTCCTTGAAGAAGGGCAACATCAATCCGGCCTTGGGCGGAAGATTTAAATCAAAGCCGGACTGAACCCATCTCAGGAAAAGCTCAAATACACGCATATTGGAGTTTTCGGAGATGCTGAACACAAGGTAGAGGGCAGCCACCAGCCCGATCAATGACTGCCACAAGTACTTTTCTCTGGAGCGCATGCCTTCCGGGTCTTTGCGAACCACCTTGCGCCAGTCATCGACCCAGCCAATAGCGCCAAATCCGAGAGTCACGAGCAGTACGATCCAGACAAACCGATTGCTCAGCTCCACCCACAAAAGCGTTGACACAGCGATGCAGATCAGAATCAGCACGCCACCCATGGTTGGCGTTCCACTTTTGCTCAAATGAGACTCCATGCCGTAGCCGCGTATAGGCTGCCCAATTTTTAGCGCCGCAAGTCTTCTGATGACTGCTGGGCCGGCTACCAGTCCAAGTAAAAGGGCAGTCATGGCAGCCATGACCGCACGGAAGGTCAGGTACTGGAACACACGCAGGAACCCCCACTCCGGGAAAACAGACTGCAGCGATTGAGCCAGTGTCATCAACATGGGCTGCCCTCGGGATGAACGTCGGACTGCATGGCTTCAATGACGCGCTCCATTTTCATGAACCGGGACCCCTTGACCAGCACACTACCGAATCGGGGCCAATCGCTCAGGACTGCGGCATTGAGACCGGCGACATCGCCAAAATGCCGCCCCCCTTTCCCGAAATGCTTGACTGCACCCTCTGCCAGCGTACCCAACGCCAACATGGATTCGATACCCGCTTTGCGGGCGTAGTCTCCCGCTTCGGCGTGAAACGCGGGACCTTGTTCGCCCACCTCACCCATATCCCCCAGCACGAGCAAATGGGGGCCCGGCAGGCTAGCCAATACGTCAATTGCTGCGAGCACGGAGTCAGGATTCGCGTTGTAGGTGTCGTCGATCACAGTACAAGAATGGGAATCCTTTTTCAAAACAATTGCACGCGACCGACCCTTCACTGGCACAAAGCTTTCAAGGCCCTTGCAAACAGCGATTGCCGGTACTCCTGCGGCCAGCGCGCAGGCCATGGCAGCCAGGGCGTTTTTGACGTTGTGCATTCCGGCGACCCGAAGGGTGAAGTTCAGCGGACCTGAAGGGGTATGCGCCGCAATCCGCCAGCCCCCATCGTCCCAAACCGGGGCAACACAGCTTACAGATGCGGTTGAAACCGGGGCACCAGCAAACTGCACTTCAAAATCCATTTGAATTCGCTCACCAGCCAGTTTTCGCCAAATCGAACTTTGAGAATCATCAGCCGGGAATACTGCAATTCCGCTCGGTTGCAGTGATTCAAGAACCGCACCATTCTCACGCGCAACCGCCTCAACACTGGACATGAACTCAAGGTGCTCACGCTGCGCGTTGTTGACCAACGCAACACTGGGCTGCACCATGTTCGCCAGGCCTTCGATTTCACCGGGATGATTCATCCCGAGCTCTACAACACCGATTTCGTGGGCCTTGCGCAAACGAAGCAAAGTCAGGGGCACACCAATGTCGTTGTTCAGGTTCCCCTGGGTTGCAAGCATCGCCTGCGGCTTCCAGACCTTAAGGATGGAAGCAACCATTTGCGTGACTGTAGTCTTGCCATTGCTGCCAGTGACCGCAATCAACGGGAGCGAAAAGCGCGAGCGCCATGATGCGGCCAATTGCCCCAACGCTTTGCGCGCATCTGCAACTTCTATTCTTGGCAGGGTGGTGAACGGCACGTCAGAGCCCGCGCCGGTATGACAGATTGCGGCGACAGCACCTTTTGTAGCCGCTTGAGCCAGGAATTCATTGGCGTCAAAATTTTCGCCCTTGAGCGCAACAAACAAATCTCCTCGCTCAAGTGAGCGAGTATCCGTCGAGACGCGGGTAAATCCTGTGGTTCCAGAACCCCTCAACACCGAGCCCGGAAGCCAGCTGAGCAGGTCCTTGAGTGTGGCCATTTCGCTCACACTAGCGCTCCCGCGGTCGCCCGGCCTGAGTTCCGCAGAGCCAAAGCATTTTTC
>JAHEBY010000453.1 GCA_024642025.1 Comamonadaceae bacterium
GCCGCCAGTCAGAAAGGTCCATCGGTCTCCAGCGCCAAAGCTCCTTGCATACGCCTTGAGTTGCAGCGGGGTGTCGTTCTCCGGGTCGATGGAGATTGAGATCATCCGAAGTTTTGCCCCTTCCCGCCCGAGAAGGGCCGGTACATCAGACATCACCTTCGTAGTGACCGGACAAATCGTACTGCACGTAGTAAAAACGAAATTCATCATGACAGGGTCATTGGATGCCAGCAATGCACGCAAATTGACGGACTTGTCGTTGTAATCTGTTAGCACCACGTCCGGCGCCATATAGGCTTTGCTCACACGCTTGTAACTGTCCACGCCTGCGGCGGGCTGCGCTACCGCGTGTTCGGCGGCATTGTGTGCGAGGACCCCAAAAGCCAAAGCCGACAGAAAACCGAACTGGCAAAAAGTCTTGCCAATGAACTCGGCCAGATGCTGAACATTTCTCTTCATCGGGTTACCCTCCAAACTCAGTTTATCGTGGTGTGGATGCTGACGTGAGGTCGCTTGTGACAGATTCACGGTTTTGGCGAAGTAATTTATACGCCTCCCACGCATCTACGCGCACATAGTCCGATGGCTTCCCGCCACCCGTTGCAAGCACATCCTTGGTTCCGCTCAACAGGGCTCTTTCCAACTCCGATACTGATGCGGTCGGAAAGGCGCTGGCCAGCAGCGCCAACACGCCAGACACATGGGGTGCGGCCAGCGAGCTGCCCGACACCGTAGCGAATGACGGATGGCCACCATAGGAAATGTCGGCGGTCCGGACATTGACCCCTGGAGCCATCAATTTGGGGAACGGTGCGTCGTCACACGCTGATGGCCCCCGACTGGTCTGGCGCGAAATCCCTCTATCACGATCCACCGCACCTACCGACATCACCCCCGGGTTGTTGCCCGGGCTATTGCTCGTGCGCGGGGAAGGCCCATCGTTGCCAGCAGCGAACACGACAGCAATTCCGGCACTCTTCAGCGCCTTGATGTCGTCATTGAATTCCAAGATGCACGAGCCTGTCGCTCGACCCGTCAGGGCCCACGAGGCATTCACGACATCAGGAGCATCGATGGTGGCAGGGTCTCCATCCGGGTCCAGCAACCATTGAAACGCGACGTGAATATCGCTCATGCTCGCTCGCCCTTCGTTGTTATAGAGCCGCACAGCAATCCATTGCGCATCTGGTGCTACGCCAACTTCGGGCCAGCCGGCAATCACGCCCAGCGCTTGCGTTCCATGCCCCAACACGTCATATGGCAAGGCTTGTTCGCCATGCGGATCAAACCAGCTGTTAGCACCTCCACGCCAGTTGCGTGCCAAAAGAGGCTGCGCCAGGTCAACGCCCGTATCCATGCTCGCCACCACTACGCCCTTGCCTGTATATCCCATGCCCCACAGCTTTGGTGCATGAATCGCTTCAATATTCCATTCCACCTTTGACAGTGCCGTCACGGGGGGCACCGCAGCCTCCCCTGCCGCAAGTGTCGGCGGTTTTGCAGCTACGTCCCCAGGCCCGTTTGGTGAAAGCGGCGTGCGTTGCGATCGCCCACCCTGCACAAACGAGTCCAGATCAATACGTGCGATACCGGGCGTTTGTGCAAGTAGCTTGACTGCGATGGCCGGCACCGTCGCGGCCACAGCGTTGATGATCCACAGGTCTTTGATCCGGGTGGCCTCTTGCGCCACCAGAATAGGCTCGACGGCTGCACGATTGCGTGCTGCCCGCTCCTTCAGCGCAAGCAGAAGGCGATTGTCCCGCTTGGTTCGATCTGCAGCGGAATATCCCGATGCGTTGACCGGGTCGTCAAATCGCACAATTACCGCCGTATCAGCATGCGTCCCGCGACGCGCCATGGCGCGCTCAAGGGAGGGGTCGATGACGCCGGCAAATGTTGGGACCCAAGCTAAGCCCAACGCGAAACCAACGCCAAACCGCGCAACCGCAGCGACTCCATAACTGACGTGCCGCATTCGCGTATCCACCTCTGAATTTGAACGATTGGCCGCTACTGAATCCTCAGGTCGGTAATCTTGGTCTGCCCCAACAGCAGAGTGACTTTATCACCGCTGCGCAACACCTTGCCGGGGTTGCCAAACATGATGAAGTAGGTGCGATTGGTCAGAATATTGTTGTTTCGGGCGGTCTGCCGGATTCGGCCAAGTACCGGCGTGTCGGGCACGCCCAATTTCGCGCCGTTCACTTCGTCCAGCAAATAAGGTTGGAACCGACCGTCAAGCAGCGGTGCGGCCTTTTGTGCGTCCAGCACCCGATAGCGAAAATCCAGCATGGACCCCGCCGCGGACAGCCGCAAGCCTTCCACACGAATGCCATAGGTCGACTCTGCAGAGCTGGGTTCGGCCACCGGACTGGCGGCTACGGCTGAAGCATCGCTCTCAGCGCCAACGCTGCCAAGTCCTGCACAGCCAGTGAGCTGAAGGCCAGCACACAAAAGCACCGTGCCGAACCACACCTTTCCCCAAGGGAGCGTTGATGCCCGATCTGGGGACGATGAGAATTCGGCTTGGTCCATGGTGTGCAAACTGTTATAGCTACTTAAGGCA
>JAHEBY010000454.1 GCA_024642025.1 Comamonadaceae bacterium
GCACATGCACCGGCCTTATGAAGCGCTGGCACACTGGACGCTGGCCGAACACGTATGCCATGCCCGCGCGAACCCGCTCGCACCCATCAGCGGGCGGGCGTATGACCTGGCCATCAACACCGGTGACAACATCGACAACGCTCAGGAAAACGAGCTGAATGCCTGCCTTGCCATACTTGCTGGCGGCACCGCGCGCCTGACCGCGATGGGTGGCGTGCAGGACCCATCCACCGAGCTGGGCCCTGGCCCCTGGCCGTTCTGGTGCCCACAGGCCGATGTTCCCGACACGTGGAAGGGCCGTGGCTACCCTGCGGTGCCTGATTTTCTGGCACGGGTCAGTGGCGAGGTGCGGTCTGGCGGGTTCGGATTTCCCTGGACCAGTGTGCCCGGAAATCATGATTTCCTGCGCCAGGGTACGGCCTTGCCCGAACCATTGATTGAACGCATTGCGGTCGGCTCGCATAAAGGACTGCGTCGACCGGATGGGTTCAATCCGGCCAATCCGCAACCGCTCTACGTCAGCAACCCGGGGGAGTTTTGTCTGGACCAGACACGACAGATCGCGCCATCCTTCAGCCGGCGGGCCGTCGACCGGCAGATGTGGCTCAGCGCCCACGCGAAGAGCGGTGCGGTGGGCTACACGCCCGGGCAACTGGAAAGGGGCACAACGGACATCGTGATCGACACCGAGGATGTGCGAATCATCATGCTGGACACCAACCACCCCGCTGGCGACTGGCAGGGCAGCATTGGAGCGAGCCAGCTGGCGTGGCTTGAAGACCGGCTCGCCGAGGTCGACGCCGAACCTGGCCGGCTGGCCGTGCTGGCAAGCCATCACGGTTCTGAATCGTTGATCAACACGCGGGGTAATGACCCCGAGCGGCTGCACGCCGCGGCACTGACCGAGGTGGTGCATCGGCACGGTTGCGTGGTGGCGTGGCTGGTGGGACACCGGCATGTGCATCGGGTCACGCCACACCCGGGGCCCAAAGGATTCTGGGAGATCACCACCGGCTCGACCATGGACTGGCCTTGCCAGACGCGCTCGGTGGAAATCATTCGACATGGCAAAGGGCGGGTCGAAATTGCCTGCACGTTGATTGATCATGCAGCCAGCCCGGACAGCCTGCCGGGCCTGCATCTTGCGATGGCCAAACTTTTCGCCGGTGATCGCGCCGCGAACATGAGCGGGCAGGCGGGCGATGGTAACGTGCGCTTGATGCGGCCATGAGCTGCCCAAACCACCAAAGGTTTCACAGAGAAGGTTTTGCATGAAAGTCGTCAAGTCGTTCCCGCGCAAGGTCAAGGAAATACCCAACACCTTCATCACGCTGCCTGACGGCACGAAGCTGGCCGCCCGCATGTGGATGCCGGCCGACGCGGTCAAAAAGCCGGTGCCGGTGATTCTGGAATACCTGCCCTACCGCAAACGCGACGGCACCATCGTGCGGGATGCGCTGACGCACCCCTACATTGCTGGCCACGGCTACGCCTGTGTGCGCGTGGACATGCGTGGCAATGGCGACTCTGACGGCGTGATGCTGGACGAATACGCCGAGCAGGAGCTGGCTGACGCCGAAGACGTGATTGCCTGGCTGGTGAAGCAGCCCTGGAGCACCGGCCGTGTCGGGATGATGGGCATCTCGTGGGGCGGCTTCAATGGCCTGCAAGTGGCCGCACGCAAGCCCGAAGGGCTGAAAGCCATCATCACGCTGTGCTCGACGGATGACCGCTACAGCGACGACATCCACTACAAGGGCGGTTGCCTGCTGGGCGAAAACCTGGGCTGGTCGGCCACGATGTTTGGGTATTCTTCGCGCCCGCCAGACCCGGCGCTGGTGGGCGAGCATTGGCGCGACCTGTGGCTGCAACGGCTGGAGGCCGAACCGCTGCTGGCGATTCCGTGGCTGGAACATCCGCACCGCGATGCGTACTGGAAACATGGCTCGGTCTGTGAAGACATTGGCGCCATCGATGCTCCCGTGCTGGCCATCGGCGGCTGGAACGACGCCTATACCAATGCGGTGCCGCGGCTGGTGGGCAATGTGAAGGCACCGGTAAAAGGCATCATCGGGCCATGGGCGCACAAGTACCCGCACTTCGCGGTGCCCGAGCCGCGCATCGGCTTTTTGCAAGAGTCCCTGCGATGGTGGGGCCAGTGGCTCAAGGGTGTCGACACCGGTGTGGACCAGGACCCCGCGCATCGCACCTACATCATGGACGTGGGACGACCCGGTGCGTCGGTAGCCCACATTCCCGGCCGCTGGGTGAGCGACAACGTGTGGCCGGCAGACCATTATGAAATCCGTCGGTTGTATCTGAATGCAGACGGTTTGGGCGCTGTCAAAGGCCGCACGGGCAAACAGGTCGTGTCGTCACCGCAGCACACGGGCGCAGACAGCGGCGAATACTGCATCATCTGGCTCGGCCCCGAGTTCCCGGGCGACCAGCGGCGCGACGACTCGGGCTCGCTGACCTTTGACTCTGCCCCTTTGACGGGCGACATGGATCTGGTGGGTGGCGCGGTGCTGCACCTGAAGGTGAGCTCCGACAAGCCG
>JAHEBY010000075.1 GCA_024642025.1 Comamonadaceae bacterium
GACACTTGGCGTGGGCTCTGTAAGGTATTCACCCAGCACCCGCTCCAACGCCAAAGGGTCACCCAAGGCTTGCTGCAGGGCGTTTCGTGCAAAGTCGGCCAAGCCGGATGGAATCGCGGCGGGGCCCTCAACAGCGGCCTGGGCTGGATCGCGGTACATGGCGCTGCCCGCGCCGCCATCCGAAGCAGCGTCGGCCAAGTCGTCAGCCAGGCGTTGCAACAGCTCCTGCCCCACTTCGCCCGCTGTGGGCGCACGAAACCCTATGGAATAAGTCATGCACTCGCCGAGCGCCACGCCATCGTGCGCGTAGCCCGGAGGCAGATAGAGCATGTCTCCGGCAACCAGGTCATAAGATTGCTCAGGCTCAAAATGCTCAAGTATTTTCAGCGGCATTCCAGCTTTCAATTCACGGCTTTTCTGTCGACCAATATGCCAACGTCGTGTGCCGAAGGCTTGCAGTAAAAATACGTCATAGCTGTCAAAATGTGGCCCCACGCCCCCCGAAGTCGTTGCGTAGCTGATCATCAGGTCATCCATTCGCGCATCGGGCACAAAGCGGAACTGCTTGAGCAGATCATGCGCTGCGTCGCAATGCAGGTCAACGCCCTGTACCAACAGACTCCAGCCCGGCTGGCCCAAGGGCGGCAGCGCGCGGCGTGCAAATGGACCATGCTTGAGCTGCCATGCTGGTGGGCTTCGGCGGTTTGCTGCATGTTGTTTGGCGGGACTTTGAATAACCAGCCGTGACTCAACACCTTGCTCGGCCGCCAATGCAAACAGGGCGTTGCGATCAAGGACTGGCACGAGGCCCGGAAAAGCCTGGCGAATCAAGAACGGTTTGCGATGCCAATGGCGCCGCATGAAAGCAGCTGCACTCAGGTTGCCCAGCATTTGCATGGGTTGATTCACGTCCATTAAGTCTTCTCCGACAAAAGCAATATACGGGGCACGATACAAACTGCGACAATTCTCCTATGGAAATTACAAATAAATGTGTAGTTGCCCTCACGTGGACTCTCAAAGACACGCTGGGCGAAGTGCTGGACGTGCTCGATGACCCCGTAGAGTTTCTCATTGGGGGTGGTGACCTGTTTGCAACGATCGAAGAAACGCTTGAAGGCCATGAAACTGGCGCGCGGGTGGAGATGCAGTTGGAACCCGAACAGGCCTTTGGGGACTTCAACGATCAACTGATTTTTCTGGAACCCCGGACCATCTTTCCGGCTGAGATCGAAGAAGGTTTGACGTTTGAGGGAAGTGCGTTACCCGAGGGCTTCAACCCGTCCGCGCCAAAAGATGCGCTTTACACAGTAACAGACATCTATCCTGACCACGTCGTACTGGACGGCAACCACCCCCTCGCAGGTATTGCCCTACGCCTGAACCTGAAGGTGGAAAGCGTCCGTTCCGCCACACCGGAAGAACTCGAGCGGGGCTCCGCGGGGGTGGGCTTTTTCAGAATTTCGCCAGTTCACACCACAGCGCCGGGCAACGATCTGCTGCACTGATTTCAATCAGGAAAAACAGGCGCCGGCAGCTTGGGACAAAACGAGCTTCAGTTTGTCCCGGTTGACCCGTAACCACCTTCTCCACGCTGGCTGGCCGGAAACTCCGTCACCACATTGAATTGCGCCTGCACCACAGGCACGATGACCAGCTGCGCAATGCGCTCCATGGGTTCGATCGTGAAGGCAGTCGGGCTGCGGTTCCAGGCGCTCACCATCAATTGGCCCTGGTAGTCGCTGTCGATCAGGCCGACGAGGTTCCCCAGCACAATGCCGTGTTTGTGCCCCAACCCAGAGCGCGGCACGATCAGCGCCGCATAGCCGGGGTCTTTCAGGTAAACGGCAATGCCAGTGGGTACCAATTGCCATGCGTTGGGCGCCAGCGTGACCGGGGCTTCCAGGCAGGCACGCAAGTCCAGCCCAGCGCTGCCGGGCGTGGCGTAGGCAGGCATTTGCCCTGACATGCGCGAATCGATGATTTTGACGTCAATATGCATAATTTATAGGAAAAATCAGCCTTTAGCCCCCGCCGCGTATGCACAAGTAGCTATTAATTTTCTAGCAAGCTTCAATTTTGGCGCGCGCTCAAATTCCTGCACACCTGCCTCGCTGAGCACCAGCAAGGCGTTATCGTCCTGGCCAAACGTGGCCGGGCCAATGTTTCCGACCAGCATTGGCACGCCCTTGCGAAGCCGTTTGGCCTGAGCATTGGCCAGCAAGTCGTGGCTTTCAGCAGCAAACCCAACACAAAACAGCCCACCCGCCTTGCCCGCCAGGCCTTTCTTGCCACGGGGCGATTGCGCCAGTGTGGCAAGGATGTCCGGGTTTTCCACAAAGCTGAGCTTGGGTGTTTTGCCGGAGCCGTCTTTTTTTATCTTCTGGTCTGCCGCGGTGGCGGGTCGCCAGTCGGCCACGGCGGCAGTTGCTATGAATATAGAAGCTGTCTGCGCATGTTTCACGCAGGCTTCAAGCATATTTTGAGCCGACTTCACGTCGATACGGATCACCCCGCGCGGCGTAGGCAAGCTCACTGGCCCGGCCACCAGCGTCACCAAAGCCCCCGCTTCACGTGCCGCCCGGGCAATGGCAAAACCCATTTTGCCGCTGGAGAGATTGGTGATGCCGCGCACCGGGTCGATTGCTTCGTAGGTCGGCCCGGCAGAAACCACCACCGTTTTGCCAGCCAGAAGTTTGGGCTGGAAGAATGCGATCAGATCCTCCAGCAATTCGTTGGGCTCCAGCATGCGGCCGTCGCCTGTTTCGCCGCAGGCTTGGTCGCCGTTTCCAACACCCAGTACCGTGGCACCATCGAGTTGTACCTGCGCCAGGTTGCGCTGCGTGGCCGGATGCGCCCACATTTCCCGATTCATGGCGGGGGCGATCAGTAGCGGCACGGCGTTTGTCGGGCGAGCCAGACACAAAAGACTCAGCAACTCATCGGCCCGCCCCTGTGCCAGCCTGGCAATGAAATCGGCACTGCACGGTGCGATCAGGATGGCATCGGCCTCGCGGCTCAGATTGATATGTGGCATGTTGTTTGGCTCACGCGCATCCCACTGCGACCCATAAACAACGCGGCCGCTCAACGCCTGCATGGTCACCGGCGTGATGAACTGCTCTGCGGCTTCAGTCATCACCACCTGCACCGTGGCACCAGCCTTCAACAGGCCCCGGCAAAGCTCCGCCGCCTTGTAACAGGCGACGCCGCCGGTAAGCCCCAGAACAATGTGTTTTCCAGCTAAATCAGTCATGGCCCGCAATGTATCAGACCAGCACTGAAAATGCCTGAAGTCACGTTTGAAGAACGGCATACGGCGCCTATAATCCTGCTTTACCACCCAACCGAACCTGATGGTTCGCCCCTGACATGACCAAATTTGTCTTCGTCACCGGCGGTGTCGTGTCCTCCCTTGGCAAGGGAATCGCCTCAGCCTCCTTAGCTGCGATTTTGGAATCGCGAGGCCTCAAAGTCACTTTAATCAAGCTCGATCCGTACCTGAACGTTGATCCGGGCACTATGTCTCCGTTGCAGCACGGCGAGGTCTTCGTCACCGATGACGGTGCTGAAACCGATCTGGATCTGGGCCACTACGAGCGCTTTGTTGAAACCCGCATGCGCAAGGCCAATAACTTCACCACAGGCCAGATTTACAAAAGCGTGCTCGACAAGGAGCGCCGTGGCGACTACTTGGGCAAGACGGTCCAGGTCATTCCCCACGTCACCAACGAGATTCAGGAGTTTGTGAAGCGCGGCGCCCGATACGGTGAGCCGGATGCCGTGGACGTGGCCATTGTCGAAATTGGTGGCACTGTAGGCGATATTGAATCACTCCCCTTCCTTGAAGCCGTGCGGCAAATGAGCCTGAAGCTGGGGCCCAACAATTCGGCTTTCGTTCACCTCAGTTATGTGCCGTGGATTGCTGCGGCCGGTGAGCTGAAAACCAAACCAACCCAACACACTGCCAAGCAATTGCGTGAAATCGGCATTCAGGCAGACGCTCTGCTTTGCCGCGCTGATCGGCCCATTCCGGTGGAAGAGCGTGAAAAGATTTCGCTGTTTTCCAACGTTCCGAGCTGGGGCGTCATTTCCATGTGGGACGTCGACACCATTTACAAAGTGCCGCGCATGCTGCATGAACAGGGTCTCGACGGTCTGATATGCGACAAGCTGCGCCTCAACACTCCGCCAGCCAACCTGAAGCGGTGGGACGAACTTGTGTATGAAACCGAGCATCCAACTGGCGAAGTCAACATTGCGATGGTCGGCAAGTATGTGGATTTGAGCGACAGCTACAAGTCACTCAACGAAGCGCTTCGACACGCCGGCATGAAGAACCACGTCCGCGTCAAAATTGATTACGTTGACTCGGAAACCATCACCGCTGAAAGCGCTTCCCGGTTAGCCAAGTTTGATGCGATATTGGTGCCCGGCGGCTTTGGCAAGCGCGGTATCGAAGGCAAGATCTGTACGGCGCGCTTTGCCCGCGAAAACAAAATTCCTTACCTTGGCATTTGTCTTGGCATGCAGGTTGCCACCATCGAGTTTGCGCGCCACGTGGCTGGCTTGGCCAACGCCAACAGCACCGAGTTTGACCCCAATAGCCCCAACCCGGTCATCGCCTTGATCACCGAATGGAAAGACGCAGACGGAACCATCAAAACCCGCAGTGAAAGCTCAGACCTTGGCGGCACCATGCGTTTGGGCGCGCAAAGTTCGGATGTCACCAAAGACACTTTGGCCTACAAGATATACGGCAGCGTAGTGACCGAGCGCCACCGGCACCGGTATGAGGCCAATGTGCATTACCTTGACACATTGCGGGATGCAGGCTTGGTGATATCGGCCCTGACTCAGCGTGAACATTTGACTGAAATCGTGGAGCTCCCGCAAAGCGTGCATCCGTGGTACGTCGGGGTGCAGTTTCACCCTGAGTTCAAGTCCACGCCATGGAACGGACACCCTTTATTCAATGCCTTCATAAAGGCTGCGCTGGACCAGCAAGGCGCTGGCAAAAAGCTCAAGGCGGTGGCTTGATGAGGTTATGTGGGTTTGATATTGGTCTTGACCGGCGGTTCTTCCTGATTGCAGGGCCTTGCGTGATCGAGTCGGAACAGCTGCAGATGGACACGGCCGGCAAGCTCAAGGAAATCACCACCAGCCTGGGCATAAATTTTATTTTCAAGAGCAGCTTTGACAAAGCTAACCGCTCTTCGGGCTCGACATTTCGGGGCCCGGGAATTGACAAGGGACTGGAGATACTTGCCAAGGTCAAGCGTGAAATCAACGTGCCTGTACTGACTGACATTCACTCTGAAGATCAGATCAACCAAGTCTGTGGCGTGGTTGACGTGCTGCAAACGCCAGCGTTCTTGTGTCGGCAGACGGACTTCATCCGTGCAGTCGCGCAATCGGGGAAGCCGGTCAATGTCAAAAAGGGGCAGTTCCTTGCACCTTGGGACATGAAAAACGTCATTGACAAGGCGCGTGCCGCCGCTCGCGAGGCCGGGCTCAGCGAAGACCGTTTCATGGCGTGCGAACGCGGGGTCAGCTTTGGCTACAACAACCTCGTGGCAGACATGACTTCACTCGCCGAAATGCGGCGTAGTGGAGCGCCAGTGGTATTTGATGTGACGCACTCAGTGCAAAAGCCGGGTGGGCAGGGAACCAGCAGCGGCGGCGCCCGTGAAATGGTGCCGGTGCTGGCCCGTGCAGGTGTCTCGGCGGGCGTGGCAGGCCTTTTCATGGAAACCCACCCTGAGCCCGCAAAAGCACTGAGCGACGGCCCTAATGCCGTCCCGCTACATCACATGAAGGCGCTGCTCGAAACTCTGGTTGAGCTCGATTCCGTCGTCAAAAAGGTTCCTCTTCTGGAAAATGACTTTCAGTAATCAAACGGCCTCGAGATGGTGTCTGCCACCGTCCGAGATGGACATCCTTCTGCTTGCAATAAAGGTTAAAGGCAAAAAATGAGTGCAATTGTTGATATCGTTGGCCGGGAAATTCTGGATTCGCGCGGCAACCCTACCGTAGAGTGCGACGTCTTGCTTGAGAGCGGCATTATGGGCCGGGCGGCGGTGCCGTCCGGTGCATCTACCGGATCGCGCGAGGCCATTGAGCTGCGAGATGGAGACAAGAGCCGGTACCTCGGCAAGGGCGTATTAAAGGCAGTTGAGCACATCAATACCGAGATTTCGGAAGCGGTTCTCGGTCTGGATGCTTCAGAGCAGGCTTTTCTGGACAAAACCCTGATCGACCTGGACGGAACCGAAAACAAGTCCCGCCTTGGCGCGAATGCGATGCTGGCTGTATCCATGGCAGTGGCTCGTGCAGCCGCCGAAGAGTCCGGTCTGCCCCTGTATCGCTACTTTGGTGGCATGGGGCGCATGCAGATGCCCGTGCCCATGATGAATGTTGTCAACGGCGGTGCGCACGCCAACAACAATCTTGACCTGCAGGAGTTGATGATTATTCCCGTGGGTGCCCCCAGCTTTCGGGAAGCACTGAGGTACGGAGCAGAAGTGTTTCATGCGCTGAAAAAAATTCTTCATGACAAGGGCATGAGCGTTGCGGTGGGGGATGAAGGCGGCTTTGCACCCAACGTTCCAAGCCATGAGGCGGCCATCCAGTTGATTCTGGAAGCCATTGATAAAGCAGGCTTTGTAGCTGGAGAGCAGATTGCGCTCGGGCTGGACTGTGCAGCGTCAGAGTTTTACAAGGATGGCAAATATGAGCTGACTGGCGAAGGACTATCGCTCACCGCCGCTGAGTGGATCGACCTGATGGCGACGTGGGCTGACAAATACCCCATTATCAGCATTGAAGACGGAATGGCTGAGGGAGACTGGGATGGCTGGAAGGCCCTCACTGAACGCCTGGGCACGAAGGTTCAAATCGTGGGTGATGACCTGTTTGTCACCAATACCAAAATCCTGAAGGAAGGCATCGATCGCGGCATCGCCAATTCGATTCTCATCAAAATCAACCAGATCGGCACTTTGACCGAAACGTTTGAGGCGATTGAAATGGCCAAGCGAGCAGGCTACACCGCCGTTGTCAGTCACCGTTCAGGTGAAACCGAAGACTCGACGATTGCCGACATTGCCGTAGGCACCAATGCTGGCCAAATCAAGACCGGTTCACTCAGTCGATCTGACCGTATGGCCAAATACAACCAGCTTCTGCGCATTGAGGAGGATCTTGGCGATATTGCAACCTACCCGGGTCGTTCGGCGTTTTACAACTTGCGGTAGTGTTGTCAAGCTAGCCGAGGACTGCGCAGACCCCAATCATGGTTGACCGTGTCGCTCCCGCTCTCTTGTTTGCCCTGCTGCTTGTCTTGCATGGGCAATTGTGGTTTGGGCGTGGAAGTGTTCAAGACGTTGCACAAATCACGGCGGAACTGAATGCGAAGAAGCTCGCGAATCAGGCTGCGCGAGTAGACAACCAACGTCTAGCGGCAGAAGTCAGAGACCTGCGGGAAGGTCTCGAAATGGTTGAGGAGAAGGCGCGACTCGAGTTGGGAATGGTCAAAGCCAACGAGATTTTTGTTCAGATGTCCAAATGAGGATTTCCTTGCTGGGCGCCGAGAGCACTGGCAAAACCTGGCTTGGCATCGCGATAAGGGATCACTTTGCGGCACAAGGGCGAGACGCTGGTCTTGCGCCAGAGTTCCTCCGCCAATGGTGCGGGGACATGGGTCGCACACCACTGGCCCACGAACAGATGGCCATCGTGAATGGCCAAATGCTGAGCGTGCAAGCAATTAAAAACTGCGAAATAGTCATCAGTGACACAAGCCCGCTGATGACGGCAATTTACAGCCAGCGGCTGTTTGCAGATCGATCCATGAATGAAATGGCCATCCGACATCAGAAATCCTTTGATGTCACGCTGGTCACTGGCCTTGATTTGCCGTGGAAAGCCGATGGCCATCAGCGGGACGGCCCGCAGTCCCGCGAGCCGGTGGACACCCTTCTGCGAGAGGTACTCACCTCAGAAGGCATTCCCTATGCTACCGTTTACGGCGAGGGGCTTTCACGTCTCCAAAACGCGTTGGTCGCGATACATGCCGCCGATCCACGCACATCTGCCGCGAAAGATATTAAGGCCTCACAATGGTCGCCGCAATGCGACGAGTGTAGTGATGCAATTTGCGAAGGCCATTTATTTCGCAGGCTGCCAATAGGCCAACCGGCACAATCAGACTAAACGCTCACTGAATCGCCGTAGATCCGGATGGTGTTTGGCCAGATTCAGCGAATATCTGGGCGGTATCCACAGCATCGAATCGGTATTGCACCCCGCAAAACTCACAAGCCACTTCGATATCACCTCGCTCAGCAACTATGCTTTGCGCCTCCTCGATACCCAGACCGAGAATCATGCCGCCCACGCGCTTGCGGCTGCAGCCACAAGCGAAACGGGGTCCTGAGTCGCCTGCCAGCGGCTCAAACCTCGTAATTTTTTCTTCCCAGAATAGCCGACGCAATATCGCGTCAACATCCAGTGACAACAACTCTTCCTTCTTCAAGGAGGCCGCCAAAATGGCAATGCGGTTGTAATCTTCATTGACACCAATTTGAGACTCCCGGTCTTCGATACCGGATGTCCCAAGATTGCCTGCACCCTCAAGTGGTAAGCGCTGGATCAAAAGCCCGGCAGCCAGGTGGTCGTCGGCGGCCAGTACCAATGTTGTATCGAGCTGCTCACTCTGAAGCATGTAATGAGCCAAAACTTCACTGAACTTGTGAATCTTCTGGTTGTGGTCATCAAATAGCGGCACCACACCCTGGTACGGCTGCTGCCCGGGGAACCTGGACTTCGGGTCCAGCGTGATCGCGCAACGACCCCGGTTTTGCATGTTGACCATCGAGGCCAGGTCCGCATCGCTTGCCACTTCGCCCGTTACTGTGGCTGTGGCGCGAAGACTCAGGTCGTTCTGCACCTCGGCCACCGCCAACTTGACGGGACCATCACCAAATATTTGAACGACCAAGGCGCCGTCAAATTTAATATTTGACTGCATCAACACGCCTGCCGCCACCATTTCACCGAGCAACTCCCGCACGCGCTGCGGATAAGGGCCAGTGGCCGAATTCAAATCGCGCCGGCGCAAAATATCCGTCCACGCGTCCGTAATCCTCACAACAATGCCACGCATCGGAAGGTTGTCAAAAAGAAATTTGTGTAGTTCGGACAATTGACTGCCTCGTCGCCTCTTAGTTACGCCAAGCCTATAAATATCAGGAAATCTTTTTCAACCCCGCATGGAAACGCTTCGCATTGTCGACATAGTGCACTGAAATGTTACGAATATTTTCCATCTCCTCGGGTTTGAGCGTTCGCGT
>JAHEBY010000455.1 GCA_024642025.1 Comamonadaceae bacterium
TTCGGCGCCTTCCATGATCAGGCAGGGCACCTTGCCCATCGGGTTGGATTCGCCGATCTGGGTGTCAGCGCCCCAGACGTTGTCGGTCACAAAGCTGTAATCCAGCTTCTTTTCAGCCATGACAATTCGAACCTTGCGGACGTAGGGGCTGGAGGTAGAACCGACTAGTTTCATGCTGACCTTATTTTTCCCTGGGGAGGCCATTCTAGCCAAAGGGGCCAATACTGCACCGCCGCGCGCCGCGCGCTGGGCCTTCTACAATTGCGCCATGTCTTTCTCTTCCATTTCCGCCCTTTCGCCACTGGACGGGCGCTATGCCACCAAACTGGCCACGCTTCGGCCCATCATGAGCGAGCAGGGGTACATGCATCGCCGGGTTCAGGTCGAGGTGGCCTGGTTTATTGCCCTGAGCGACTGCGGGTTTGCCGAGTTCAAGCCACTTTCCCCCGGAGCGCGAACTTACCTCCTGGGGTTGGTCAAACACTTCACCGAGGCCGACGGCCTCGCCATCAAGGATATCGAGAAGACCACCAACCACGACGTCAAGGCCGTGGAGTACTGGATCAAGTCCAAGTTCGAGGCGAGGCCCGAATTGATGCGGGCGGGCGAGTTTGTTCACTTTGCCTGTACCAGTGAAGACATCAACAACACCAGCCATGCGCTTCAAATTCGCTCGGCGCGAAACGCGGTGCTGCTGCCCGCGCTGGACCGGGTCATATTAAAGCTGCGTGACATGGCGCATACATTCGCCGCCGTCCCCATGCTCAGCCGCACCCATGGCCAAACCGCGAGCCCGACCACTGTGGGCAAGGAAATCGCCAATGTCGTGGCAAGGCTTCAAACGGCTTCGGAGCGCATTGCCGGCGTCACCATTCTGGCCAAAATGAACGGGGCAGTTGGCAACTACAACGCCCATTTGGCGGCCTGGCCGGATTTTGACTGGGAAGCATTTTGCAAGCGCGTGGTCGAAACGCCCGAGCCGCTGGGCCTGGGCCTGACGTTTCAACCTTTCAGCATCCAGATTGAACCGCACGACTACATGGCTGAGCTGTTTGACGCTGTGGCCCGGGCCAACACCATCCTGATTGACCTCTCGCGGGATATCTGGGGCTATGTGAGCCTCGGGTATTTCAAGCAAAAGCTCAAAAGTGGCGAGGTGGGCTCCAGCACCATGCCGCACAAGGTCAACCCGATCGACTTTGAAAACGCCGAGGGCAATCTGGGCATGGCCAACGCGATGCTGCGCCATTTGAGCGAGAAATTGCCGGTGAGCCGCTGGCAGCGGGATTTAACCGACAGCACCGTGCTCCGTAACGTGGGCGTGGCGCTAGGTTACGCTGTGCTGGCCTACCAGTCATTGAGCACCGGACTCGCCAAGCTGGAAATTAATGAGGCAGCCATTGCAGCCGACCTGGACGCCTCCTGGGAAGTCATGGCCGAGCCGGTGCAAACCGTGATGCGCCGCTTTGGCCTGCCCGAGCCCTACGAGCAACTCAAGAAGTTCACGCGCGGTGAGCCCGTCACACGCGAGCTGATGTGGGGGTTTATCGCAAATCTGGCCATTCCCGACGCCGAAAAGCAGCGCCTGCTGGCGATGACGCCGGCCACCTACACCGGCAAGGCGACCGAACTCGCAAGAAGGGTGTGACGCCCTGAGCGGCCAAGGCCGATTTCCATCACTCATAGAACATGGCGCTCAAATCCACCGTCTTCAAGGTCAATCTGCAAATTGCAGACATCGACAACAGTTACTACGCCGACCACACGCTGACGCTGGCGCGCCACCCCAGCGAAACCGACGAACGCATGATGGTTCGCCTGACTGCGCTGGCGCTGCAAGCCCACAAGTTGCAAAGCGTTTGCAACGGTGACGGCACGCTGGCCTTTGGCGCCGGCTTGAGCGACCCCGACGAACCCGATGTCTGGCTGCGGGACTTCACCGGCCGCACGCGGCTCTGGATCGAGGTGGGCCAACCGGAGGACAAGCCACTCATCAAGGCCTGCGGCAAAGCCGATGAAGTCGTCTTGTACTGCTTCAGCAGTTCTGCCGACATCTGGTGGCGCGGCATCGAAAGCAAGCTCACGCGACCGCAAAACCTGTCGGTTTATCGGGTGCCCGCGGAAGTATCAAAAGCCTTGGCCGCACTGGCCCAACGCAGCATGCAGCTGCAGGCGACCGTGCAGGAGGGCGCGTTGACACTGGGAGATGGCGCCCATGCTGTTGATCTGGAGCCGTTGCGCTGGAAGTAGGCGAATGAATTGCTACATAAATAGTAGCTATTTGCACATACTGGACGGGGGCTAGAGGCTTATTTTCTCAATAATTCTGCCATTTTTCCGGAATTTTGGCGGGCGGACAAATATAGGCAGGCGAGCCCACCCAAGTCGCCCAAAAACACCCTCAGAATAGGCCTAAGCCCGCGTAAGATATGCGTCAAAAGCTACTTTATTTATAGCGTTTGCACTGGCTTTTCTTTTTCTTTCTCAGCTGCCCGCTCGGCGTATTTGTTAAAGCGCCAGGCACTGCCATCGCGGGT
>JAHEBY010000456.1 GCA_024642025.1 Comamonadaceae bacterium
GAACCATTCGGCCAGCTGTAAACAGGGCGTTTGTGGATTGGGCTGAAGGCAAAGCGCCCGCTATCTGGAATTGGGTCAAAAACTGACATCGACCGGTCTCAGCTCGTTGCAAACCAGGGTGCGCACAGCCCTGCGCGAAGCAGCATGCGTTCGGCGCTGTCGTTCCAGACCTCCATTTTTATGATCTTGCCGTGGCTCACTACATAACGGTCAACGTACCGGTTGCCCTGAAATGGCTCGCCGTCCGGCCACTCACCATGCAGTGTGCCGATGTTGTACACAATCGCCTCGCTTCCCGTCGCGCCTGCTACGACATCCGTTCGCTCAAAGCGCTTCTTCACCCATTTGTAGCGGCCGGCATTGAAGGCGCTGCAATCCCTGGTGTCTTTCATCAGGCGGTCGCCCGTGAAGTGAATGTCCAGTTCCGCAGAAACAAAGGCCCGCGCTCCGTCCGGGTCCGGGATCATGATGACGCGCAGGAACTCTTCAACGAGCGCTTTGGCCGCGAGGCCTATCGCGTCGCTGTTGATCTGGAGTGAGGGGCTGGTGTCTTTCGCGTTCATGTGATGGTTTGTTGGGTTAAACAGTTTTTCATGGGGTGCACCTGCCGAGGTTACCCTGTTGACTTCAATGATTCAATCATTTCGTGCCCCCCGCTTTTGATGCACACTATTAATGCAAAGGCGCACCAAATGAGGTAGTTGTCTTGGGCCATGGAGATGTTGAGGCGTCGACACCGCTGCGACAAAGTCCATGGATGATCACTTGAAAACTGAATTTGCCATTCCCCAGTTCGTTCGGACGTTAAGCTCTGGGTTTGAAGAGGTATTTCGATGTCAGCTCGTTCCCTGTCAAAAGACCAGCAACAAGCCTTGCTGGATGCCGCACGAGCCGCTCAGCTCAAGGCCTATGCGCCCTATTCAAAGTTTCTCGTGGGCGCGGCCGTGCTGGACGATCAAGGTCGCGTCCATGCCGGATGCAACGTGGAAAACGCGGCCTATCCGGAAGGGGTGTGTGCTGAAGCGGGCGCGTTGAGCGCCATGGTGCTGGCCGGTGGCCAGCGTGCCCGGGCGGTGCTGGTGGTTGGCACCGGGGGTGAATGGATTACACCGTGTGGCGGCTGCCGCCAGCGGCTGCGCGAGTTTTGCGCACCCGATACCCCCATTTTGACGGCGAGCGATGTGGCAATGGGTCCGCAATTCACGATGGCGCAACTGCTCCCTGGCGGTTTTGGCCCCGACCATCTGGAGGCGAAGGGAACGAAGCCGTGAGCGAACTGCCGGCGCTCAAAACCCTGCACCGGCATGCGCCGGATTACAAGCCGCGTGTGGCGGTGTTGCTGGGGTCGGGCTGGGGTGCCTTTACCCAACACGTTCAAAACGCAGTTCGCATTCCCTACGCCACGCTGGATGGGTTTCCAAAAGCTACGGTGGCCGGCCATGCCGGCGACGTTGTGCTGGGAAACATTGGGAACAAGGCAGTGGCCGTGTTGAGCGGGCGCAAACACGGGTATGAAACGGGCGACGTTGACGGCATGAAAACGCCGCTGCGCGTATTGCGGGCTATGGGTTGCGAGGTGCTGTTGCAAACCAATGCCGCGGGTAGCCTGCGGGCCGACATGCCGCCGCACAGCCTGATGGCAATTGCCGACCACATCAATTTTCCGCAGCGTTCACCGCTGGTGGGTGTGCCGGGCACCGAGCGGTTTGTGTCGATGGTGAATGCCTACGACGCCGAATTGCGTGCGCAGGCAATTGCCATAGCCGCTCACCGCGGCGTGGCGCTGGCAGAGGGCGTTTACGGATGGGCATTTGGCCCGCAGTTTGAAACCCCGGCCGAAATTCGCATGATGGCCCAGCTTGGGGCGCACGCCGTTGGGATGAGCACGGTGCCCGAGACCATTCTGGCCCGCCACGTGGGCATGCGGGTGTTGGCGCTTTCGCTCATCACCAACATGGGCGCCGGGCTCTCGCACGAAACCCTGAGCCACGCGCATACGCTGGAACAGGCCAACGCGGGTAGCGCGCGCGCTTGCCAGACTCTGCTGGACATCGTTGAAAACCTTCAGTTCTCGCCAAACACTCCACCCAACGAGGCCGCGCCATGAACACAACGACAAAACCCGGTATGCGAGATGACGTGAACCGGCCGCAGGTGTCCAGCGCTCGCCTGGCCCTGTCGTGCCTGGATCTGACCAGTTTGAACGGGTCGGATACTGAGGCCGACATTGCCAGGCTGTGCCAACGAGCGCAGAGCCCCTTCGGACCGGTGGCCGCCGTGTGCGTGTGGCCGCGCCTCGCTGCCTTTGCGCGGGCGCAGTTGCCAGCCCATATTGCCGTGGCCGCCGTGGCCAACTTTCCAGATGGCGGTGCCGATATTGACCGTGCCCTTGGTGATGTAACTGCCATTGTGGACGGTGGCGCCCAGGAGGTGGACGTGGTGTTGCCCTACCGGCAATTGATGGCGGGCGACGAAGCCTCTGTCGTTCGACTGCTGGAAATGGTGCGCAAAGCCTGCCCGGGGTTAGTGCTCAAAG
>JAHEBY010000457.1 GCA_024642025.1 Comamonadaceae bacterium
ACATGTCCTGCCAGAACGCCTCAGGGTGGTGCCCGGAATTGACGATACGGTGGTTTTGCCCCAGCAACTCTTCCCGGCTATAGCCCGACACTTCGCAAAAGCGTGGGTTGACTTCCATGATGCGGCCTGCCGCATCGGCCACAGAAACAATCGCGTGCTGGTCCAGCGTCTGCAGCAGCGCTTCGTTTTCACGCAGCGCAGTGGTCAGTTTGGTCTGGCCGTCAATGACTTCACCAATTGCACGTTTCTGTGCGGTGATGTCGGTGCGGATGGAGATGTATTTTTCGATCTGGCCGTTGGCATCGACAAACGGCGCAATCATGCTGTCTACCCAATACAGGGAGCCATCTTTGGCGCGGTTGCAAATCTCGCCACGCCACGGTGCGCCGCTGGAAATGGCGTACCACATGTCCTGCCAGAACGCCTCAGGGTGGTGCCCGGAATTGACGATGCGGTGGTTTTGCCCCAGCAACTCCTCCCGGCTATAGCCCGACACCTCACAAAAACGCGCGTTGACTTCCATGATGCGGCCAGCCGCGTCAGCAACCGAAACAATGGCGTGCTGGTGCAGTGTTTGCAGCAGTGCCTCGTTCTCTCGCAGCGCGGCGGTCAGTTTGATCTGTCCCTCGACGATTTCACCAATGTCGTGCACCAGCACATAAAAGCCCTGCACCTCGCCGTCGATCACGTCCGGCTGGTAGTGCACCAGAGAAGGCTGGGCGAACGAGCCGTCCGGCTTGTTGACTTTGCGTTCAAATTTTTGCGGCTCTCCGCGCAAGGCGGCGTCGATATTGGGGCCATTCAACTCCATGAATTTGTCGCCACAAATCTCGCGCATGCCACGGCCAGCCATGCCGGCAGGCTCTTGGCCGAACCAGTCCGCGTAGCTGCGGTTGGCCATGCGGTTGATCAGGTTTTTGTCCCAATAGGCAATCATGGAGGGCACGGCATCAACGGTGCCACGCAGGTTGTGCATGGCGCTGTCAAGCTGTGCTGTGCGCTGCGAAACTTTGCGTTCCAGTTCGGCATTGAGCTCGGCCAGCGCCAGTTGCGCCCGGCGCGCCTCGCGAATGTCCCGAATGGTTTTGGCAAAGCCGATGCATTCACCTTTGGACCCGAATATCGGCGATGCCGCTACCGACACGTCAATCAGCGAGCCGTCCTGATGTTTGCGAACCGTGTCAAAGGCTTCCACACGCTCGCCCCGTCTGAGAGTGGTGCAAATCATCGTATCTTCTGCGGCCAGGTCTTCCGGCAGCAGCAGATCGATGGTTTTACAACCGATTGCCACGGCTGCCTGGTAGCCGAACAGGCGCTCGGCACCCTTGTTCCAGCTTGCAATCGTGCCGTTAAGTGTTTCGCCGATGATGGCGTCGTTGGAACCTTCCACAATCGCGGCGCTACGGGATTGTTCGGCGTGAAGCTCGCGCCGCCGCAGACCATTCACTGCCAGCATGTAAGTCAACAGCGCCAGAACGGCGGCAACGAGGACGCCATTGGCGGCTACTTCGCGTGGGTGGGTCTGACCGAGATTTTCAAAAAACGCTGGCGTGGCCCGCACGTCGGCTGACCATTTGCGGCCGAAAAGCGGGAACACGATTTCCTCATGCAAGCCGTCAATACCCTGGGCCTGGGCGTCGGGTGATGTGAAAAAGTTTTGAACGTCGTCGCCATCCACATCGCGCAGCGCAAGTGTGAACTCGCCGCTTGTCCAGTCAATGCCTTTAACGCCGTTCAAGACCTCATCAATCACCAGGGGCGCATAAGACCAGCCCAAAGTAGCTGCCTCGCGCTGCGCCGGGCTAGCCAGGCTGGCGCCCGGCTGGTAGATGGGCAACATCACCAGGAATGAGCGCAGGGATTTGCCGGTGGCCTGCACCAGCGTAATGGGGCCGGTGATGGCGACTTCCCCGCTTCGCATGGAATTCTGGGCTGCTTCGCGGCGGTTGGCCTCTGACGCAATGTCCAGCCCCACGGCCGCGCGGTTGCGCGCGACGGGCTCAATGTATTGGATCACGTAACGCTCACCTGTATGCGGTTTTAGCTGGCGGATCGAAAAATCAGGCCAGTCGTCTTTTTTAGCGGCTGCAACAAAAGCGGCTTCGTCCCTTTCCGGCACCCGCTTGATGACGCCGAAGCCGCGCGCACCTGGGAACTCGTGATCCAGGTCGCGGGACTCCGCAGCGTTGATGAAATCCTTTCGGGTAATTTCATTGAGCGCGTTGGTCAGAAACGCGCTTCGCGTGCCTCTGAGCCCATATTCATACAGATGCATCCGCTTGGCTACCTCGCTTGCCACGCCGTCTGCCAGGTGGTCAAAGCGTTTCTGTGCCTCGCGTTCGTTCTTGTTCAAGTGCCAAATGGTCGTTAAGGCAGATCCGCACAGGCCAATAAACAGTACGGCACCGGCAAGCAGGGCCGGGCGGCTCAGGGCCGGTTTCGCGCTCATGCGGCCAGCTGCTTGGCAGGCAAACGGCTCCAGGGGGCGATTTCATGGGCTTGCTCGGGCTTTTCAGCATCGG
>JAHEBY010000076.1 GCA_024642025.1 Comamonadaceae bacterium
CTCGCTGGTGGTGGGGCAAACCAGCGTGATCGTTTGCATGGCGGCCCTAGACGAGCCCAATGGATTCAAAGTTGCCCTGCTGCGCAATTGGTTTACCCGGGCACTGCGGCAGGTGATGATGGCCACGCTGGCGCTCGCGGCCCTGGGCGCACTGGATTTGCTGAGCTGGTGGGTACTGCGCGAATTTCAAGTCGGGAATCAGTGGCTTTGGGGTGGTGTTGGCGCCGGCGGTCTTGTGATCCTGGCACTTCGCACCCTGATGCAGCCGCTACAGCAAATCGCCTCCCAGGTTGATACCCGCGCACACAACTGGTTGCCCAAGTTGCTCAGTTTTGGCAGCCTCGTGGCCATGCTGGCACTGGTGACCGCATGGCTGGTATTGCTGCAGTGGTTTATTTTTGCGCCCGATACCTTCAAAGCGCTGGTGGGTGTGCCGCCCTGGCCGCGCGCACTGGGTCTGGGGCTGGTGTGGTTTGTTTGGGTGGCCGTCACGGCAGGCAACGCGCAAATGGCCAATACGTCGTCATTACATAGCTTTTATCGAGCCCGACTGGTGCGGGCCTATCTCGCGGTAGGCAACAAAAACCGCAACCTGGAGGCGCACTCTGACAGTCGGGCCAACGTGACCCGGGTCATCGAAGGCGACGATACCAGGCTGCAAAACTACAAGCCGGAAGCCGTGGGCGGGCCGATTCACCTGATCAACACCTGCCTGAACCAGACTCGAGATGACCAAAGCGGCTTGTACAACGCCGACCGTAAAGGTACGGCTGTAACGGCCGCATGGCGAGGCTTTGAAGTAGGGCCAAACGACTTCATGGCTATGAAACCAGAACACGATGCCGGTACGGTGGGGCGATGGGTTGCCGTCTCGGGCGCCGCGGCCTCACCAGGCGCTGGCGCCTATACGTCTCGCGGCTTGGCCCTGCTGGTGTATTTTCTGGGCGTTCGGCTGGGGCACTGGATGCGGGCACCGGAACAGCGGGTGCGACTGCGCTGGCTGAGCCAGCTGGCCTGGCGCGCCATGCCCAAGCCCCTGATGCTGGCCAGCGAAGCGACGGCCACCTTTTTTGGCGTGGACCGACCATGGTGGTATTTGTCGGACGGTGGTCACTTTGAAAACAGTGGGGTTTATCCGCTGATCAAGCGAGAGCTTGATTTCATCATCCTCAGCGACGCCGGTTGCGACCCCGACTACGAGTTTGCAGACCTGGAAAACCTGGTGCGAAAGGCGCGCATAGATTTTGGCGCTGAAATCGACTTCTACAGCGGCAAGGAAGCAGCCACGTTGTTCTCACTGGCGAGTCCGGATTTGACCATTTTGTCGCCGGAGGACTTGGTGAACAACCACTCATGTCGCGGCGTCCTCCTGGCGCGAATCCGTTATCGCGAGCGACCTGGGCCCCGTCGCGCTGATGGCAGCGCCGGGCCAACGGTTCGGCCCGAAGGCACTCTGTTGGTGATCAAGCCAAATCTGCACGACGGGCTGGATGTCGATTTGCTGGCCTACGCCCGCAAAAACGAGCGATTCCCGCATGAGTCCACCAGCGATCAGTCATTTGACGAGGCCCAGTGGGAGAGCTACCACCGACTGGGCGAAGATGTGGGACAGGTCCTGCATGACAGTTGGCTGGCACAGTTGCCCGGCTGGCGAACGCCTGCGCACCACGGCATCCGCGTTGCTGCCCGACTGGGGTCGCGCGAAGCGCCGACTGAAACCGTTCGTACAGCACCCTTGTGGCGGCGCAGTGCCAAGGCGGCCGCAATTGGCACGACCATCGGCGTTGGCGCATCCGGCACCTTGCTGCTGGCACTATGGCAAATGCAGGACCAGTTTCAGCGCAACCGGAGTGACGAGCAAGCCGAGGTGCGGCAGCTCTTTACGGAGGTATCCAAAGGGTTGCAAGGGCTGAACGGCGCTTGCCCGGCATTGCCGGAACATGTGGTTACCCAGACCTCGCTACTAATCGATTTGAGGGGCAGCCCGATCATGCGACCTCTGGAGCAAGCGGGTCTGGAGCGCCTTGCCGGCCGGATTACTGAAGAATGTTCCCGTGAAGTCGATGCGAGCGAGCAATGTCTGACAGCCAACCGCCGTCTGCAAAGCAGCCTGTGTTCACTGGTTGCAAAGAAGCCTTCTGAAAATACAGCGTTGAGCTACTGGCACCCGGGCACGTCCCCCGAGGAACAAGCGCGCGAGGGTCGACTTGCGCTGCACACGGTCATGAGAAAGTTTCCCGCATTGGCCTCGCTCTTCGGGCCTCCCACGGTTGATGTGGCTTCAACATCTGCCGTCATTTCCAGTCGAAGCGAGTCGGGTGAGGCAGAGGTGTCCGTGAGGGCCACCGAGCTGACCATTTTGGCGAAAGCGCCCGCCGCTACGGTCGCCGGCTCTCTGGGCGCATGTGCCGGACTGCCCACAAAACTCACGCTCTACATTCAAATCTACGATGAAGCCTCCCGCGCGCCTGCCCTGGCACTCAGAACCAGATTGTTGGCCGACAAGGGCGGCCCACTGATAGTGGCCCCTGTGGAAAACGTTGTACGCAATGCCGATCTCAAGCAACAGCGCCGCCCGGTGCCGTGGCCTTCGCCGACGCTGGTATTGCACGATCCAGCCTATAGGGCCTGTGCCAATGCCATCGCCCGCCAGGTTGGGGCACCGTGGATTCAACCCGGGGAGGCAGACCGGGTGTGGCTACGCGATCTGCCCCGCTCTCTGCAAGCTCAGCCGGGCGCGATTGAGTTGTGGTTGCCTCCGATTGAGATCAGTACCTCGTACGATTCCAATCCACCTGACAAGGAAGTGGTAGGGAGTCTTTACGGAATCTCCCAGAACCAGACTTCCTGGCTGCGTTCGAAGTAGTCTGGCTCGCCGTCGGCAAACTCCTCGCCATTCCACAAATCGAGGTGATCGCCCTGCATGCCCTTCCCCCAGAAATTGCGGCAAAGGACAATTCCCTGCTTGCCTGAAAAGGCATCGGCCGACGTATGTTTGGTCCGAACCACCTTGCCGAACACGTCCGGCCGGTTTTTCAGCCACGCAGCCAGCTCTTCAGCGCGCAGCGCGTGTTTCTCGGAATGGCCAAACCAGCAGCATTTGGATTTCGGATAACTCGAAAAATCGACGCCCGCGTGTTGCAGGGTGACACCCATCTTGATGGAACACTGATTTTCGAAATGCGGGGTCCCACTGTTGTCACAGCATGGTGATTCAACAAAATTGTGAGCAGGATGGGCTGCCCAGAGTTGCTCGAACTTGATTGACATGTTCACTCCTTCATCAAACGAAAGCAGCGCGGGCACGGATTACATGCACGCGCTGACATCAAAGGCAATGCGCAGCGATGCGCTCAGTCACCCAGTGGATTCAGCAGATCGGCCCGGCCCTCAAATGCAAACAGCAACAGATCCGTCATATTGAACCGATCACCAGCGTTTGCCGTCAGGTCCGTTGGCCGGAATGCCGGATCGCGCACGATAGAGTGTGCGCTGCCCTCCATCGCGCGGTGGAAGGTTTCAGCCACGATGCGCCCGCCAACACCAGTCAGTTTTCCACCGTTGAGCTCGGCCTCTCGCAAGATGTAGTACCAAAGTGGCGTTCGGGTGCCAACACTTTTGAGGGCTGCAGGCAAGCCCTTCGTCAGATCGGCCGCCGAAAGAGGCGCCACGCCCATCATCGCAGCCATTTGCTGGCCACTGGCCAGCTCGACCATATTGGCCCGCGTCAGATTGCGAAAAGCAAGATTCAACTCTTCCGGTGGCGTCGTATTTGGCCCACCGAAGGAACCAAACGGCAATGTCTTGAGTGGATCAACCAGCTGGGTATCAATGGCCATGGCCGCGTTGGGTACACCCTCTGGCGGCACAAGATCCGCGCGCCCTACTTCAGAGAAGTCGTACATGCGCCGGAAGTCAACAATCCAGTTGGTTGGCAGGCGCTCGAAACTCCCGGACTCGCGGTCGTTCAGATCGCCGTCCGGCGACAAGATGCCACTGGTGCCAGAAAACTGGAATAGCAGGACCAGCGTGGCCGCTGTCAGTCCGCCAGTCTTGAAAACGCGGTTCCATTGGTAGCTCTCGCGGATCATGCTGTGCCCCAATCGATAGGCGGCAACGGAAAACTCAATTGGCATGGTTGGCAGGGTTTCAGGTACAACGTCCTTTTCAAAGAACTTGCGCCCGTTTGTGAAAACGTCGTCAACGATGGCCTGATCGACCAGGCGCGGCAGAAAGTCGGTTTTCACCATCCACTGATAATGTTTCACCACCAACCCGCGCGCGCGGGTGAACAGGTCAGCCGTTGGCGTGCTGGGTGCAATATGGTCGACCACGCGATTGTGAAACCGGATCATCGCGAGGTGTGTTTGCGCCACGGCAAGGTTTTCGTCGTTTCGATGATCGGGGATCAGTGCGGCGCGGCGTGCAAGCTTGGCCGAGCCTTGACCCACGCGCGGGAGGTCAAACCCGTCCAGCGGCAGATTGGTGCGGTTGTCCGGCACAGGCGTTGGTGCCGTTGTACCCATCTTGATGCGAATGCCGTCGGTGTAAAACCGGGCGTCTTCGGCGTCATCCGGGCCACGGCCGTACATGCAATCGAGGTCTAGCGCAGGCGAGCGACCCTGCACCAAGTCTTCAACAGTCACCTGACTGCCCAATGCAGTGGCGGTGCGGTCCATCGTCATGTCGTGGTCGATGAACTGTCCCAGGTAGGTAAACCCCGCTGGAATCGCGGGTCCCGCAGACAGTGGACCCGGTGTAGCCGTCATGGCTTTGGCCAGACCGCTGACTACGGTCTTGTCGAAAACCTCGCCTTTGAGACCCAAGCGGGAGAACCGAAATTTGCGGACCTCTGCCATGGTGGGCGGGTTTGTGTCGGTCGTTGGCTTGCCCTTGGGGTCATAGTGGACCAAGCCCTCCCCGACGATGTAGTAGCTGTCTCGGATATGGCGCTTCATGATGTACCTCCACAAGTTCACTGAAAGGAACTCAAAGGTACCCTGCCGGGTTTTACCCGTCACCCTGCAATTGAAGGAGATGATTACCGGATATCAGGAAAAAGCAGTGAGAAATTCACACGCTGCGAAGTGGGGTACGGCACCCCTGTTGAACGGCACACGCCGCAAAAACACGTGGCCAAGGATCAAGACAGGGCGTCCGGTTACGCCAGTTACATCAGCTTTTTTTGCAGGAACTCAGCATTCCCGGCCGCTGGGTCCAGCTGGTAATTGTCAAAGCCAAACCGCTTGTAGAGCTTGATTGCACTGGGGTTGCCTTGCAAAACCTCCAGTGTCAGCTTGCAGGCGCCGCGGTCGCGGGCGATGGCTTCAACCAAAACGAGCATCTTTTCTGCAATGCCCCGGCCACGGTACGATGCCAATACGGCGACGTCGTGCACATTCACCAACGGCTTGCAGGCAAAGGTAGAGAATCCTTCGATGCAATTGACCAGACCGACGGCTTGGCCGACCGGCGGGGAACCCGCACCCGTGCTGAATGCCAGCACCGAAAACGCCTGGGGCCTTGCCGCCAGCGATGGCACGAGATTCGCCTTGGCAAGGTCAGTCAAGCCCTGCCCACCGCCCATTGGGTCGAGCGCATAAGCATCCAGCATTTGAACCAGTGCAGCTGCGTGTACCGGGTCGGCATAGTTGGCGCGCAATACTTGCACCGCATCGTCACCCGTCGCGGTCTGCCCGGACATTTTTCGAGTGTGAACCGTGGAGCTCAAGCCGACAACGTATCGGCGATGCGTTCAGCGCAAGACTGCGCAAGGGCAGCGTCGCGCGCCTCAACCATCACGCGCAACAGCGGCTCGGTGCCACTGGCCCGGATCAACAAGCGGCCTCCATCGCCCAGCGCCCGTTCAGCAGCCAGACTCTCTTTGGCAAGCCGGGTGTTCGACTTCCAGTCTTGCCCGGGCCTCAAGCGCACGTTTATAAGCGTTTGCGGAAACAGCGCCACTGCAGACAGCAAATCCGACATGCTGCGACCGCTGCGCACGCAGGCTTGCAGCACCATCAATGCTGAAATCAACCCGTCGCCAGTGGTGTGCTTGTCCAACGCGAGCAGGTGGCCAGACCCTTCTCCCCCCAAAATCCACTTTCTCTTTTCAAGCTCTTCGAGCACATAGCGGTCTCCCACCTTGGCACGCACAAATTCGACGCCGCGCGTTTTGAGTGCCACCTCGACCGCCATGTTCGTCATCAAGGTTCCTACTACCCCCGGCACAGCTTCGCCCCGGCCCAGCCTGTCATCAGCCATCAGATAAAGCAGCTCGTCACCGTTGAACAGGCGCCCCTGAGCGTCAACAAGCTGCAACCGGTCAGCATCGCCATCCAGCGCGATGCCGTAGTCCGCTTTGTGCTGGCGCACGGCCTCAATCAGCGCCTGCGGATGCGTAGCGCCCACTTCGTGGTTGATATTCAAACCATCTGGAGAACAACCGATGGCGATGACTTCCGCACCTAGCTCATGAAATACCTTGGGTGCAATGTGATAGGCAGCTCCATGCGCCGCGTCTACAACGATCCGGATGCCACGCAGCGTGAGGTTATAGGCGAATGTACTTTTGCAAAACTCAATATAGCGACCGGCAGCATCTTCAAGGCGGCGCGTCTTGCCAAGGCTGGCCGAGTCAACCCAAACTGGGTCTTCCAGCAGCGTCGCCTCGACGGCGATCTCCCACTCGTCCGGCAGCTTGGTGCCGTGGGCACTGAAGAACTTGATGCCGTTGTCGGGAAATGAATTGTGGCTGGCACTGATCACCACCCCGAGCGAGGCGCGTTGAGCGCGAGTCAGGTAAGCGACACCAGGTGTTGGCAACGGGCCGAGCAGCACCACATCTACGCCTGCAGAATTGAACCCGCTTTCAAGCGCGCTTTCGAGCATATAGCCCGAAATACGCGTGTCTTTGCCGATCAAAACTGTCGGATGTTCTTCGGTTCTCTTCAACACCCGGCCCACCGCATGGGCAAGGTGCAATACGAAATCCGGAGTAATGGGCGGTTGACCCACCATGCCCCGGATGCCGTCAGTTCCAAAATACTGCCTGCTCATGTAGTCGCTTCTTTCTTCAATCTCTTTTTAAGGTGCAAAGACCCCACCAAGGCGCCTTCAGCCATTCTAGTTGGGCGGATTCACGGCCGCGAGCACACGCAAGGCCTTCACGGATTCCATGACATCATGTACGCGGACGATTGACGCACCCCGCTCCACGGCCAACACCGCCGCCACTACGCTGGGCACCATGCGCTCATGCGGGACCCCATTGACCGGTAGGGCTGCGACTGACGGCAAGCCTGCTGCAACCGCCAGGGAAGACTTTCTGGACCAACCCGCCAGAAGCGGAAAACCGCAAACCAGTAGTTCTCGCTGCCGGCTCAGAAGCGAAAAGTTCTGCTCGGGCGTCTTGCCAAACCCAACGCCAGGATCAGCCACGATTCGTTCTAAATCGATCGATTGCCCCTGTAAATATTGCGTTATGTGCTCCCAAAACTGCAGCAGCTGTGGAATCACGTCACCCTCCATGGGCCTACTTTGCATGGTTTCCGGTTCGCCGTGCATGTGCATCAGGCAGAGGCCACTACCCGGAAAAGCCGCTACCCGCTCGACTGCGCCAGGTTGTCGAAGCGCCCACACGTCATTGATGATGTCTGCCCCAAGGTCGAGCGCGGCGCCCATCACGTCAGGCTTGTAAGTGTCTACCGAGATCGGTACACCCAGTTTTAAAGCCTCCTGCAACACTGGCAGCAGGCGCTGCAGTTCGTCGGCCACCGGCACTGGTTGTGCACCGGGGCGTGTAGATTCCGCGCCGAGATCAAGAATATCTGCACCGTCCCTGACAAGTTGCTCGCAGTGCTGAAGTGCCGAGCGTACAGACGCATGCTGTCCACCATCCGAAAACGAGTCGGGCGTCAGATTGACAATGCCCATCACTTTTGGGCGCGTGAGATCTATCCGGAAGCGCGTGGTTTGCCAAAACATGCCGGCCCCAGATCAAACCTTAAGGCGCACCAATGGCCAAATGGGAGCGCAAGTTAAAAACGGGGCACATGGCCCCGTCTTGCTCAGATTCACCGTCGACAAAATCAATGTTGAAAAGGCCCCGGTGTTCGACTTATGCAACCGTTGTCGCAGGCTCTGGCGCTACGGCAGGCGCACCACCATTGCCGCCACCGCCGGAAGAAGGGGTACGCGGCGTCCAGTCCTTCGGCGGACGAGGGTCTTTGCCGGCCATGATGTCGTCGAGCTGGTCGCTGTCAATGGTTTCCCATTCAAGCAAGGCTTTAGCCATCGCGTGCATTTTGTCCTTGTTTTCCTCGATCAGATTGCGCGCAAGCGTATATTGCTCGTCGATGATGCGGCGCACCTCACCATCTACCTTTTGCATGGTTTGCTCGCTCATGTTGGTAGTTTTGGTGACCGAGCGGCCCAAAAACACTTCGCCTTCATTTTCGGCATAGACCATTGGGCCCAGCGCGTCGGTCATGCCGTAGCGCGTCACCATGTCGCGGGCGATATGCGTAGCGCGCTCAAAGTCGTTGCTGGCACCCGTCGTCATCTGGTTCATGAACACCTCTTCGGCAATTCGGCCTCCAAACAGCATGCTGATCTGATTGAGCATGTATTCGCTGTCGTAGCTATAGCGGTCTTGCGTCGGCAAGCTCATCGTCACCCCGAGTGCACGACCGCGCGGAATGATGGTGACCTTGTGCACCGGATCGCACTTGGGCAGCAGTTTCCCGATCAGCGCGTGGCCAGATTCGTGGTAGGCAGTATTGCGACGCTCTTCCTCGGGCATGACCATGCTTTTGCGCTCTGGGCCCATGAAGATTTTGTCTTTGGCCTTTTCAAAATCCTGCATTTCTACCGTGCGGGCGTTGCGTCGGGCCGCCATCAGAGCCGCCTCGTTGCACAAATTGGCAAGGTCGGCACCCGACATACCGGGCGTACCCCGCGCGATAATACTCGCGCTCACATCCTGGCCTAGCGGCACTTTGCGCATGTGCACATTCAGAATCTGCTCCCGCCCGCGAATATCGGGCAAGGTGACATACACCTGTCGGTCAAAACGGCCCGGGCGGAGCAAAGCCGCATCCAGAATGTCCGGTCTGTTGGTAGCTGCAACCACGATGACACCGACATTGGTCTCGAACCCGTCCATCTCGACGAGCATCTGATTGAGCGTCTGCTCGCGCTCATCGTTGCCGCCCCCCAAACCCGCGCCACGTTG
>JAHEBY010000458.1 GCA_024642025.1 Comamonadaceae bacterium
CCGGTTCACCTGAGTCTGGATGAAGAACGCCTCGCCAAGCTGGGACTCACAAACTACTGGGGTTACAACACGCTGTCATTCTTTTGCGCCAATCCGGGACTCGCCAGCCAATCAACCGGTGTAGCACTGCGGGACGAGTTCCGGAGCATGGTCAAGGCGTTGCACCGTGCCGGGATGGAGGTTGTACTCGACGTTGTTTTCAATCACACCGCGGAGTCTGATGAGACCGGGCCCAATTTGAGTTTCAGGGGTCTGGACAATGCGAGCTATTACCGTTTATCAGCCAATGCGCTGCAGAATTATGAAAACCATACCGGCTGCGGCAATACGTTCGATATCAGGCGCCCGCAAGTCCTTCAAATGGTGTTGGACAGCCTGCGCTATTGGGTTAGCGAAATGCATGTAGACGGGTTCCGTTTCGATCTGGCGCCGGTCATGGGGCGTGCAGATGACGGCTTTAGTCGCGATGGCGCTTTTTTTACTGCGATCTCCCAGGACCCTGTCCTGTCCCGCGTCAAAATGATCGCCGAGCCTTGGGATATCGGCCCGGGCGGCTACCAGGTCGGCGCTTTCCCGAGCGGCTGGCTTGAATGGAATGACCGGTTCCGTGACGCCGTGCGACAGTTCTGGATCCACGGTACGCGCCCGGGCAGCACCCGCGGCTACTTTGCGTTGCGTCTGTGTGGCTCGTCCGACTTGTTCCAGAAGCGAAAGCGCCTTCCTGGGGAGTCAGTCAATTACGTGGTGTCGCACGACGGATTCACCTTGCGCGATCTCGTGAGCTACAACGACCGGCACAACCTGGCAAATGGTGAAGACAACCGAGACGGTCACGGCCACAGCTACAACTTCAATTACGGCGTTGAAGGCGACTCAAACGATCCAGCCGTCATTGCCCTGCGAAGCAGGGTGGTGCGCGCACTGATCGCAACGACGCTGCTCGCACAGGGGACCCCCATGCTTTGCGCGGGCGACGAGTTGGGTCATACGCAAAAAGGCAACAACAACCCCTATTGTCAGGACAACGAAACCACGTGGATCGACTGGGCAAGTGCCGACCATGACCTGATCGCGTTCACATCACACGTACTCGAACTGCGGCGGGACTATTTGCCTTTTGCGGATCATTGGTACAGCGGGCTGACCGACCCACACGGCCTGCACGATCTGGCTTGGTTGCTGCCGGATGGCTCAACCCTGCAAGGCTTGTCATGGCAAGACCCGTCTTCACATGTGATGGGCTGTCTGATTGGCGCTCCCGGCGGCGCTTCGGCGCCGCTGTTGATGCTGGTGAATCCCGAGCATGCAGACCACTCTTTTGCACTCCCGCCGGGCTCCTGGAAAGCCATGCTGGACACCTATCAAGTGCGTGGCACACTGGATTGGCATGGCGATGGCGGGTCGGCTTTCCCGCTCAGGGCCCACAGCCTGGTTTTGCTCTGCAGCAGTGGCAACACATGAAGCTACCCAGAGCCAGCGGCATCTTGCTACACCCTACCAGTCTGCCCGGACCGCATGGGTCTGGTGATCTGGGAGCAGATGCATTTCATTTCGTCGATTGGCTGGCTGGTGCAGGGCAAAAACTGTGGCAAATCCTCCCACTCGGAGGCATTGGCGCGGGCAATTCCCCTTATATGAGCAGTTCGGCTTTTGCCGGGAACGTACTGTTGATTGCGCTGGACGAACTGCGACAGCGCGGGTGGCTGAATGCGGACGACCTTGTGCCCGACGCGGGCTTTTCGGCAACGCGGCTTGACTTCAGCACCGTCGTACCCTGGCGCATGGCGCGGCTGGAGCGGGCAGCAGCAAAGTTTCATCTGGCTGCAACCCCGCAGGATCGGGCTGATCTTGAGGCATTCAAGTCTTCCCACGCCGACTGGCTCGACGACTATTCCCTTTTTATGGCGTTGACTGAGGCTCACAGCTGGCAGGACTGGTGCGACTGGCCCCTGACGCTGGTTCAACGTTCCCAAGGCGCGCTGCAGAAGGCGCGGCAGGTGCATGCCACCCGCATCGGGTTCTGGACCTTTTGCCAGTGGTGTTTTTATCGCCAATGGCGCAAGCTCAAAGCCTACGCCAACGAACGCGGCATTCAGGTGGTGGGTGATGCACCGATTTTCATTGCCTACCAGAGCGCAGATGTCTGGGCAAGACAAGACCTTTTTGAGCTTGACGCAAATGGCCGCGTTCAGGTGGTGGCCGGTGTTCCGCCGGACTATTTCAGCGCCACTGGACAACGCTGGGGCAACCCCTTGTATCGATGGCGTGCTCACGAGGCTGACGGTTTTGCGTGGTGGGTAAACCGGGTGCGCCGCACCTTTGAACTGGTCGACATTGTGCGTATTGATCACTTTCGGGGCTTTGCCGACTATTGGGAAATACCGGCACAGGAGCCCACCGCCGTCAAGGGCCGTTGGCTAAAGGGACCGGGGGCACCGCTGTTCGAAGCCATTCGCGCGGCACTTGGGAGTTTGCCGATCATTGCCGAAGACCTTGGACTTCTCAGTGAAGACGTT
>JAHEBY010000077.1 GCA_024642025.1 Comamonadaceae bacterium
ACTAGCTGCGGCTGCAGTCGCCACAATTGGCACGCTGATGGCTGCACCGGCCTTTGCTGGTAAGACAGTCGACGCCATCAAAGCACGCGGTCAGGTCGTTTGCGGCGTCAACACTGGTTTGGCTGGTTTCGCAGCCGCCGACTCTTCTGGCAAGTGGTCTGGTATGGATGTGGACGTTTGCAAGGCCTTGGCTGCAGCAACCCTGGGCGATGCAGAAAAGGTCAAATATGTGCCATTGAACGCCCAGCAACGCTTTACTGCGCTGCAGTCCGGCGAAATCGACGTTCTGGCCCGCAATACCACTTTCACCCTCACGCGCGACGCGTCGCTGGGCCTCAGCGCTACCGTGGTCAACTACTACGACGGCCAAGGCTTCATGGTGCCTGTACGCACCAAGATGAAGAGCGCCAAGCAGCTCAAAGGGCAAACCGTTTGCGTGCAGTCTGGCACCACGACGGAGAAAAACCTGACGGACTACTCCAAAGCCAATAACCTCAACATCAAACCTGTGGTTTTTGAGAAGCTGGAAGCGGCTGAAAACGCGTACTTCACCGGTCGGTGCATTGCCTACACAACCGATGCTTCAGGCCTGTCGTCAACCCGCAGCAGAGTGGCGAAAGATCCTAAAGAGCACATGATTCTGCCGGACCTCATTTCCAAGGAACCCCTTGGACCTATGGTCCGTCGTGGCGATGATGAGTGGTTTGCCATTGTCAAATGGGTGATGTACGGCATGATGGAAGCAGAAGAGTATGGCGTGACTCAAGCCAATGTAGCCGCGCAAAAAGCCTCCAGTACTGACCCTGTCGTTCAGCGGCTGCTGGGTGGCGGCAACGAAGATTCAGGCAAGTTGCTGGGGCTGGACAAAGACTGGATGGCTAACGTCATCAAGGCGGTTGGCAACTATGGCGAAATTTATGAGCGAAATGTGGGTCCCAAAACACCACTAAACCTTCCTCGCGGCTTGAACAACCTGTGGAACAAGGGCGGCTTGATGTACGCATACCCAGTGCGTTAATCGGCAGCAAATCTAAACCCTGACTGCACGTACCAAAAAGCCGTTGCCTGGTCCAGTTTCTGACCCGGCAGCGGCTTTTTCTATTTACCAGTCTGAAAAGTGCCACCCATGACTACAAAGTCCCCACCAAAAAAACAAAGCTGGTCTTGGCGCAGTCAGGCCTTTCGGGCCGTCGTCTACCAGATCATTGCGATTGCCGCCGTCACGCTGATGGTCTGGTTCCTTGCGCACAACACGTTGCAAAACATGAATGCGCGGGGCATTCAAAGCGGCTTTGATTTCCTTGGCGGACCGGCCGGTTTTGACATTGGAGAAAGCCTCTATCCGTTTGACTCCGGCTCTCCTTACTGGCAGGCGTTCCTGGTTGGCCTTGTCAATACTTTGCGCGTGGCGATTCTTGGCATCATCCTCACGACCATTTTGGGGACGTTGCTGGGCATCGGGCGGTTTTCACGAAACGCGCTGATACGTGGGCTCTGTTATGGTTACATCGAGTTTTTCAGAAATATTCCTGTCCTACTCCAGTTGCTCATGTGGTACCTCTTTCTGACGGAGGCGCTGCCGTTTGCGATGGATGCCATCACTTTTGGGCCGTTCTTCCTGAGCAAGGGCGGGCTGATTTTTCCAAAGCCCATTTGGGAAGTCGGGCATCTTTGGGGCTTCATTGGCCTCGTCGCTGGATGTCTGGTTGCATTCGTCTATCGACGCTGGGCATTTAAACAATTTGAGGCAACAGGCCGTCTTCGCAGCACGTTTTGGGTGCCTGTTGCAATCGTAATCGGTATGGGTGTCCTTGGCTGGCTCGCCGGCGGTGCTCCGTTTCATTTTGATTTCCCTAAAAAGGGGGACTTCTCCATAGAGAACGGTGGTTCACTCACGCCGGAATTTCTGGCTGTTCTGCTAGGCCTGACGCTGTATACCGCTGCGTTTGTCGCAGAGGTCGTACGGGCGGGCATTCAATCTGTGGCAACCGGCCAACGTGAAGCGGCCGCCGCTCTGGGGTTGAATGAAGGTCAGGCAATGCGGCTGGTGACGCTCCCGCAAGCCTTGCGGGTGATCATTCCGCCCATGACCAACCAGTTTTTGAACCTCACCAAAAACTCTTCACTCGCTGTGGCCATTGGCTATCCGGATGTTGTGTCCATTGCCAACACCTCACTGAATCAGACCGGTCGTGCCGTCGAATGTATTGCCATTGTGATGCTGGTGTATTTGACGACCTCGTTGTCAACATCATTTCTGATGAACTGGTACAACACCCGATCAGCGATCAAGGAAAGGTAAGAGGCAACCATGACCGCACAAGTTTTTGCCCCCATTGCGGCGCGCCCGGCTCCCGTCAAGACAGAGGGACTGGTCGCCTGGATTCGTATCAATCTTTTTGGCGACTGGGTTACAGGGCTGATGACAGTCATCGTCCTGGGCGCCCTGCTTCTGGTTGTCCCCAACCTCCTCAGCTGGGCCCTGTTTCGTGCGTCCTGGGCACCAGACTTTGAAGCCTGCAGGGTCGACGGCGCGGGAGCCTGCTGGGGTGTTGTGGCAGAGAAATATCGCCTTATCCTTTTTGGGCGCTACCCTTTTGAATTGCAGTGGCGGCCACTGGTGGCGACGATCTTGTTACTGGGGCTTCTGGTGGCAAGTTGCATGCGCGCTTTCTGGAAACCGCAGCTGGCTATTCTCTGGATCGTCGTACTTGCGGCGTTTTTCACACTGATGTATGGCAATGTTTTCGGGCTTGAGAAGGTAGATACTGACCGATGGGGCGGACTTCCACTGACCATCATGCTCGCATCACTTTCGATGCTGATGGCGTTTCCCATTGCCATGGCCGTGGCACTGGGGCGGCGTTCAGCCATGCCCGCGATCCGCACCTTTTGCACCATCTATGTTGAACTGATCCGTGGTGTGCCGTTGATCTCGGTGCTGTTCATGGCGTCTTTCATGTTCCCGCTATTCATGCCGGTTGGGTTTTCCATAGATGTTTTGGTTCGTGTCATGGTGGGTATTACGCTATTTGCCGCTGCCTACATGGCCGAGGTCATTCGTGGGGGCCTGCAGGCCATTCCCAAAGGACAAATTGAAGCCGCCGCGACGCTGGGCTTGTCCTACACGCAAACTCAAGTCAAGATCGTCCTGCCCCAGGCCCTTGCCATGGTGGTGCCGAGCATCATGAACAACTTTATTGGTCTGTTCAAGGACACGTCTCTCGTGACGATTGTGAGTTTGTATGAATTGACCGGGGCGATGTCACTGGCATTGAACTCAGACGCCAACTGGCGACCTTTCAAAATTGAAGGCTATATTTTTATTGCCCTGATTTACTTTGCGTTTTGCTTTTCGATGTCGCGCTACAGCCTCTGGGTTGAGAAACAGGTCAACAAGGGCAAGGCCCGATAACGATCGCCGCGCGAAGATACTATTCCCACTTTTATTGACGGATCATCATGGCCGAACCGATTATCAAATTCGAAAAACTCAACAAATGGTACGGGAACAACTTTCACGTGCTTCGCGATGTTGACCTGAATGTTGCCCAAGGCGAACGCATTGTGATCTGCGGCCCTTCGGGCTCGGGCAAATCCACCCTTATACGGTGTGTCAACCGACTGGAAGAACATCAGGAAGGACGGCTCGTGGTCGATGGCGTGGAGCTCACCGACGATGTCAAGGCCATTGATGACGTGCGCAAAAAGGTCGGCATGGTGTTTCAGCAATTCAACCTGTTTCCCCACCTCACCGTTTTGGAAAACCTCACACTGTCGCCCATGTGGGTTGGCAAAACTCCTAAGAAAGAGGCCGAAGAAAAGGCGATGGCGCAGCTCAAGCGTGTTCGTATTGCCGAGCAGGCCAGCAAGTACCCGTTGCAGTTGTCAGGCGGGCAGCAGCAGCGGGTTGCGATTGCACGGGCCCTGTGCCTCACACCCAAAATCATGTTGTTTGATGAGCCCACTTCTGCTTTGGATCCGGAAATGATCAAGGAAGTGCTTGATGTGATGGTCGAGATGGCGGACCAGGGGATCACCATGCTGTGCGTCACTCACGAAATGGGTTTCGCCAAGGCGGTCGCCGATCGGGTGATTTTCATGGACCAAGGGCAAATCGTGGAGCAGAACAACCCGCACGATTTCTTCAACAATCCGCAAAACGAACGCAGCAAAGACTTCCTCTCCAAAATTCTCGGACACTAAACGCGAGGCTCCTGCCACCGGGCCTCTGCGGATGCCCGGTGATTGGATCGAGGCTCAGGCAGCTGCCAAAAGGCCCGTTTTCTGTGGTGACGACGGCACGTTCTTCCGATCGCTGCCCGATACTGCGCCGGCCCCTGATGCGCCGAACTGAATTTCACCGGTCAACTGGCCGCCCTCTTCGATGACCACTTTGCCGTAACGAATCTTGCCGCTCACACGACCTGAGGAATAGATAACCAGCTTCTGGCGCACAACCAGATCGCCCTGAAATTCACCGTGAATTTCGGCGAAATCAATTTCCGCCGAGCCTTTGAACGCACCGCTCTCTGCAATTTGCATCACGCGTGAGTCCATCGTGGCTTCGACAGTGCCCTCTACAACGAGTGTGTCGCAGTCGGTTATCTCGACGCCCTTGAGCTTGATGTTGGGTCCTACGGTCAGCTTGCTACCGCCCTCCTTCATTGGAGCGCCAGCAGACTGCCCGGCGTGACTTGGAGAAACCTCCGCTGAAGCGGGTGACGCGGCGCCAGTCGGGGTATTGCCGCCAATGCCGCCTGTGGACGAACCTGTGGTTCGGGAAATGCCTGAACCTCCAAAACTGGATGGGTTGCTTGCGTTGCCAGCGTTACCGGGGTTGACGGAATCGGCAGGCCGCTTGCCGAAAAAGGGGGATTGCATAGCCATGGACTCTCCTTCGCTTGTAGAAGCGCCTATGGTAGATGCTGCATTGCGTCAAAATAACAACAAAATTGCAACATCGGCACGAAAAATGCCACTGAATGTTACAAGACGCTTAGGACTATGCTAACGCAAATTTCCTGTATGCCCCAGCGAATAGCGGCCGGGTTGCGGCCAGACCGTCAGGCCGTGCGGTTCACGGCCAACCCTCACCTTATCTACAGCACCGGAATCCGTGTCAAAGCGGTAAACAACATCGTCATACCGTCCTGACAACCACAGGTACTTTCCGTCACCACTGACGTTGCCCATGTCAGGGCTTCCACCGCCGGGAACCGGCCAGTTCTTGATGACCTTGCGGGTTGCAAAATCAATCACCGATACGCTGCCCTTGCCACGTGGAGTGCCGCGCACCGTGTTGCTGCCCCGGTTGGCGACATACAGGCTTTTGCCATCACGGCTCGGATACAAGCCGTGCGTGCCAATGCCTGTCTCGATAAACGCAATTTGCTTGAACGACTCGCCGTCCACCACATGCACGCCATCGGCCATCATGTCGGCAATGAAAAAAACCTTTCCGTCGGGAGACGCCCGCACATCCTGGGGCATGCCTGGCGTCGTGCAGATTTCAGCGCCGGGCTCTCCGGGATCAGGAATTTTTTTTGGCTTTTTCCCGGGCGCAGCTATGGCCGCGAGCGCATCTGGCCTCGCAAAATATTGACTCAGTTTGACCATACCCACGACTGTCCGATTTACCAGATCAATCTTGGCCACTGATCCATTGAATTCGCAAGTGAAAACCGCGAACTTGCCGTCAATCGAAAAGTCTGCATGGTTGATACCAGCGCATTTGGGCACTGCAATGGAATACTTCAATTCCATGGTTCGGGGGTTGCGGAAATCAAGGCGTTTGTGGGCTTCCGCAACCACGATTGCATATTGCCCATCAGGCGACCAGTACATGTTGTAGGGGTCATCAACCGGGATTGACTTGCCCGGCTTTCCCGTGTTGGGGTCAATGGGCGTGAGGCTACCGTCGGTTCGTCCTTCTGCATTATTGGCAACCCACAAGGTCCGCAGATCCCACGACGGCACCACGTGCTGCGGGTTGATGCCGACAGGAAACGTATCGACCACCTTCAAAGTCGCAGGATCAATGACCGAAACGGTGTTGGCCGCCCGATTGGGCACATAGACGCGTTCCAGTGCACCAGATACCGCCGGGCTGAAATGCCCAGCACCGGTCTCGCTGTAAAGATTACCGCTGTCCGCGGCTGGGGGCATGCCGGGTACCGTCACAACCCCTGCCTGGGTCTTGTCCGGCAGGGGAACACTCGACGTCTGGGCCGCGGCAATCCATGCAGCACCAACCAGAAATAGCCCGCCTGAAAACGCCACGGCACTCTTAAATCGATTCATTATTTCCGCTCATGACCTAGTGACTTCAACACCCTCTAATGTAAGCGACGCGCCTACCTGGGCACTGCTATGGCGCTGCGTATGGCCGCTACGGTCTGGGCAACAATTTCACTCGTGCCCAGCTGCCCAAGTGCAGCCGTCGCAGGCCGCGGATCACCTCGGGTTCCAGAGGTATCACCTTCGCGCGCGGCGGTGCCGAAAAGGTCGGGTCGAACCATTGAAGGATCGGTTGCCATTTGCAACGCCGTGTCCGCCGTGCCGGCATGCGAACCGATCTGGGCTTGCGTCAGCCCGTTTGCTTTCAATGCCTGCACGTAGGTGGTTTGCGCAGTGTCGTAATACGCAGCTATGAAATGCGCTCGGGCAGTGGACTTGACCCAATCGCGGTTCAAGCTGGCTGCCACGGCTTTCAATGCGGACTGATAACCGCCATGGTCGCCAATCAAAATAATGTTGGTGAAGCCATGCTGTTTGAAACCTCGCCCGGCGGATTCCAGGATAGATTTGAATGCGGCCTCCGGCACCGAGATGGTCCCGGCGAAGCGCATGTGCTGGGTTGGCGGATCGATGTTGCCTTCAGGCACATAGGCCACCACCGGCGCCACCAGTGCGTTCCCCAGCTGCTGGGCAATGCGGCCGGCCAATATTTTTACCCGGGTATTATGTTTGCCGAGCGCCATATGGGGGCCACTTTGCTCAACGCCGCCCACAGGCAAAATAATGGTGGTTTTGCCACCCTTGATGGCATCTGAAAGCTCTGTGGTTGTCAGCTCCTCCAGGAAAACACTGGTCTGTGCCGGGGCAACCGTCGGCACCCAAAAAACCAGCAATACTGACATCTGGCACAAAGCCAGTTTGAACTTTCTCATTGTTCACCTATCATTCATTTGTGCGTACATTATTGCTTGCCCTCATGATTGCCCTTCTGCCGTTGCGCGGGTGGGCGGGGGAGATTATGGCCACGCAAATGGGCGCCGAGGCTTTGCACTCGCCTAAAACTTTGACAGCCAGTTCGAAGGCAATTGCTACTACTTATATAGCTAATGGCGCAATTTCCACGGGGGCTGAAGGCCAATTTGACCATGAAACCATGGCTGTGGCTGTTGCAACCACTGTGGATTGCCCAGAACACGCCAGGCCCGCAGCCCAGGGATCGTTGAGCCCGACCAAGTGCCACGACTGCTCCATTTGCCAAGCTTGGCATGTCGTGGCCCTTGAACTTGTACCGCTGGCCGATGGTCTGGCCCCACTTTTACGGCAACAGCCCACCTTTACGCCAGCCAGCTTCACCAGTGCAGAGCGCACATTGGGCGTGAAGCCACCCATTTCCTGAACCTCCCAGCCTTAGTTCGCCTGCAAATCGGCCAATTCGGCTGAATTGCACGCATCCCACCGCACCGCGTGAACACCACAGCCGGTGCAACCCCCAGTTCAGGAGTACACGATGAGTTATTTGCCTTGGCTGACCGGCATAAGCGCCCTTGCCCCCCTATGCGTGCTGGCGCAATCTGTCCCTTTTGACCGCACTCCACAGGGTGGTGGCGTGATCTATGAATCGGTCTTTGCCAACAGCCCCCGGGGCGTGGAAAAAGGCGCCACCGACTGGCGTGCTGCAAACGACGCAGTCGGTCAGTTTCGCAGAGGTCACATGGATGTGCTGAAGTGGGAGGCAGCCCAAGCCCCACTTCAATCCGAACACGCGGCGCCTGAGGCCACCCAGAGCTCGGGATCGTCAACAACGGGTTCCCCGGAACCTGTGAACCCGCGTTAGGGATCTAAACACATGTCAAACACCCATTTCAAAATATCGGCACAGTCGCCTTCTATACACGTTGCAACACTTTGTTTGCTGACATCGCTTCTTGCGATCACGGGATGTGCAACACTGTCGCCGGACGGTAATACCGCCGACATTCAGCAGCTGACGAGCGGCAAGACTGCTGGTGGTGACTTCAATCTGATGCCGGTCAACGGACCCGATGCCAACGCTCAGGAAGTCGTCGCAAAGCTGCTCTTGGCGCCATTGTCCGAGCATGAGGCCGTGCAAATCGCGCTCCTCAACAGCCCGTCCCTGCAGGCATCTTTGTCCACTCTGGGTATCAGCGACGCACAGCGCGTGCAAGCAGGCCGCCCGCCCAACCCGCACCTCACCCTTGCGCGGCTGCGTGAAGGTGAGGCGGTCGACATTGAGCGGATGCTCACTTTCAATGTGGTGGGCTTGATCACGCTACCCTGGAAGGCCGAATGGGCCAGTCAGCAGCACGAGCTGGCGAAACTTCAAGCAGCTCAAGATGTGATCGCACTGGCCGCAAACACGCGCAAAGCATGGATCACCGCCGTAGCGGCCCAGCAAACCGCCGCCTATATGAGCGATGTGCGAGACGCAGCAGAGGCTGGCGGCGAGCTGGCCCGCCGTATGGCGCGTATCGGCAACTGGAGCAAACTCAGGCAGGCCAAAGAGCAACTCAAACTTGCCGAAGCCAATGCCCAACTCGCGCGGGCGCAACAGGTGGCGCATGCAGAACGCGAAAAGCTCACACGCCTGATGGGCCTCACCGGTGAGCAAGCCCGGTTTACCTTGAGGGACAGACTTCCAGACTTGCCCAAAAATCCCGAAGTCATGCCTGATGTGGAAGCGCGAGCGCTGCAGCAGCGGCTGGATGTGAAATCGGCCCGCGCTGAATCGGGCTATGTCGCGCGCCAGCTTGGACTGACACAGGCTGTGGGTTACCTCGATGGCCTGACACTCAGCGCCATCCACAACACCCGGTTTGACAATGCGCAAGGCATCCGCGATACAACTCGTGGATTCGAAGTGGAGTTGCCGCTGCCCCTATTTGACTGGGGAGGCGCACGCAACGCACATGCCAAGGGCCTTTATATGCAGTCTGTGGCTCGCGTGCGCGA
>JAHEBY010000078.1 GCA_024642025.1 Comamonadaceae bacterium
CGTCACCCACAATGGCTGCAAGACGCCCGCCGATTTTCAGGTTCGACAGAAGGGACTGCGGAATTTCCGCCACCGACCCGCTAAGCAATATGACGTCAAACGGGCCCTCAACGGGGACACCCTTGGCGCCATCGGCTTGACGAACTTCTGCGTTGTGGACCCCGGCCTTTTGCAGATTGCCCCTTGCCATGGCTACCAACTCAGGCAAAATTTCCAGCGATATGACGCGTTGTGCGCGGTGCGCCAGGAGCGCAGCCATGTAACCGGAGCCGGCGCCAATTTCCAGTACTTTCTCGTGCTTGCGAACACCCAAATCCTGAAGCAAACGGGCTTCAACACGAGGTGCCAACATGCATTGTCCGCCGTACAACGGAATTTCCATATCGGCGAACGCGAGAGCCCGATGAGCCGCCGGGACAAAATCTTCCCTGCGCACGACGGCCAGCAACTGCAAGACATGACTATCCAGCACGTCCCATGGGCGAATTTGCTGCTCGATCATGTTGAAACGGGCTTTTTCGAGATTCATAAATACTCCATTGGGTATATTAACCGTTGTCTTCAAATTTTACTGGGGCGATGCCGTGACCCGGGGCAAACCGTAGCACTTTGCCGCAACTTTACGACCAATTCTTGGGCCATATCACGTACCACCACCCGATTTGCCCGCTGGCTCAACAAGGCCATTGAGGATCGTGTCGATCTGGGTTGCCAGAAACTCCTCGGGTACGATTTGATGGCTCGCAGGACAGCATATACCGAGCGAATGCTTCCACATGGCAAGAAAAATTAACGGGGCCAGCACGGTGTAAACACCATATTTCAGGTCAATGACCCTGAATTCGCCTCGGTCCATGCCGCGCTTCAGAATGCTTCGTATCAAGGCGTGACCGGGCTCGACCACCTCCTGCTGATAGAAGGCCGCGAGTTCGGGGAAGTTTCCAGCCTCGCTCATCATCAGTTTTGTGATGCCAGACGCCTGCGTGTCGCCGACCGAGCTCCACCACATCGACATGGCCCGGCGCAAAATGACCGCCGTATTGCCCTCGAAGGCTTCAAACTCGGCCGTCCACTCCGGGTATTTGCCCGAGATATTTGCCCGCACGACCGCCTTGAACAACTCTTCCTTGCTGGAAAAGTACAGAAACAGCGTCCCCTTGGAGACGCCGGCCCGTTTGGCAACCTCTTCGACGCGTGTCAGCGCAAACCCCTTTTCGACGAACAGGTCAAGCGCTGCTGCGAGCAATTCGCCGGGCCGCGCGTCTTTTCTCCGCTCCCTTTTGAGGGGTTCGGTGGGGCATCGTTTGGAGGGCGATTTAGCGGAGAGCATGTATTACTGACTACGGGGTTATTAGTGTAGCGGTCTCCTCAAAGGTAGTCAATGGCAATGCCATGGATCTGCGCGGGTTTTGGGTCGTCACGGCACTCATCTGCACCGCACAGCTTAAGATCAGGAAACGTCAGTCAATTGGTTGGCTGAACTGGATGATTTCAGATTGAGGGGTGCGACGTGGGTGATTCATTGCAAACCATTACGCTCGGCGGCGGCTGCTTCTGGTGCACGGAAGCCGTATTTGTCAAAGTACGCGGGGTAACCGACGTGGAAAGCGGTTACGCGAACGGTTTGGTCCCAAACGTCACCTACCAACAGGTTTGCAGCGGCGACACTGGGTACAACGAAGTGGTCAAACTGGTGTTCGACCCCGCTCAAATCAGCCTGCGCGAAATTCTGGAGATTTTCTTTGTCATTCACGACCCCACCAGCATGAACCGGCAAGGTGCAGACACCGGCACGCAATATCGCAGTGGCATTTACTTTTCTGACCCTTCACATGAGGCGGCCGCCAACGAATTCATATCAGAGGTCACCCAGCAAGGCGTATTTGGCAGCTCCATCGTGACTGAGGTAAAAGCCTTGCAGAACTATGTTTCCGCTGAAGAGTATCACCAGGACTTCTTCGCTAAAAATCCCAATCAGGGCTATTGCGTCGCGGTAGCCGGGCCCAAGGTGGCCAAGTTCAGAAAGACGTTTGCGCGCCTGGCCAAGGCGTAGGCCACCTTTTTATTCAAATGGAAAAGGATCCTTTGTGGAGAGATTTCTAAAGTTTTATATGATGTTTTTCGGTTTTAGCCCACGTCATATATGCTTATTTAGCTATTAATATTATAGTAATGATGTTCGATTAGATAGGTTCTTCACCCTGTAGAAGAATGTGTCGTAGGCAACTTCGGACCAAAAGGAGCAAAAGCAAATGGGAAATATGGTTTCATTTCAACGCCCGGACGGCAAAGCCGTACAGGGGTATCTGGCGGAGCCTGAAGGTGCGGGTAGTGCTCCGGCTGTTGTGGTGATTCAAGAGTGGTGGGGCCTGAACGCGCAAATTCGTGGCGTGGCCGACCGGTTGGCCCAAGTGGGCTATCAGGCGCTAGTGCCCGACCTGTATCGCGGCAAAGCAACCGTGGAAGCCGAGGAGGCCCACCACCTCATGTCCGCGCTGGACTTTGGCGACGCGGCATCGCAAGACATTCGCGGCGCAGCCCAATTCATGAAAGCCCGTGCGCCCAAGGTGGGCCTCACCGGGTTTTGCATGGGTGGGGCGCTCACCCTGCTGGGCACCACCCAGTCGCCTGAAATCGACGCTGCCGTGGTCTGGTACGGCTGCCCGCCGCTGGACTACATTGACGCCAGCAAGCTGAGCGTGCCGTTGCAAGGCCACTGGGCCACGCAAGACGAGTTCTTCAAGATCGACACCATCGACGCGCTGGAAGCCAAGCTCACCGCTGCTGGCGTGGGCTTCGAGTTTCACCGGTACCTTGCGCACCACGCCTTCGCCAACGAAACCGCCGTCGGCCCTGGCCGCATTCCCGCCACGCAATACGACGCGGTGTGGGCACAGCAGGCGTGGGATCGGACGCTACGGTTTTTCGGCAAACATCTGGGTTGAATTGATTTTCGCCCTGCCCGGCGGGCGCATGCGAGCCTGGTAGCGAGGGCGCCATGTAGACTGCGTGGCACGATCGAACATCTAAAACGCGGAGCACTTCATGCCCAATTCAAGCAACATCCACTTTGCGCCACAGCCGATTGGTGCGGGTAGCCGTCATCTGTCAAGAAGGCGGATACTTGCCTTGAGCCCGGCCATGTTGCTGTCTGCGCCAGCGGGCCTGTTTGCTCAGGCCGCCTATCCGACCCAGCCCATCAAAATCATCGTGCCGTTTGGCCCGGGCGGCTTGGGCGACATCACAGCGCGTCTTGTCGGGCAAAGCCTTGGCGAAAAACTGGGTCAAGCGGTCGTGGTTGAAAACAAGCCTGGCGCTGGTGGCGTGCTGGCCGCCAATGCGGCCCTTGCCGCACCGAAAGACGGGCACACACTCATTCTTTTCGTGAACGGTACGGCCATCAGCAAATCCCTGTTCAAGACATCATTTGATCCTGAAACAGACTTTGTCCCGATCTCGTCAATTGCCTATTTCGACCTGGTCTTGCTGACGGCCAAAGGCAGCCCCATTGTTGACGTCAAATCCCTGTTGGCCGAGGGCGGCAAGCGCATGCTCAACCTGGGCACCATCAATCCCGGTAGCACCCAGAATCTGTCTGCCGAACTTTTCAAATCTGTCACGAAGCTCAATGCAAGCCTGATCCCGTACAAGAGCACCCCAGAAGTCACCACTGCCCTGATAAGGGGCGACATTGACGTCGCATTTGAGTCCTACACGGCAGTCAAGGGGCAGGTTGAGGCGGGAAATATCCAGCCCATCGCCTGTACCGGACCAGCGCGCACGCCATGGTTGCCAAAGGTGCCCACGATTCGCGAGTCTGGGGTTTCCGACTATGAAGTGACGGGCTGGAACGCGCTTTATGCGCCGGCTGGCGTCCCTGCACAAGCGCTGCAAACCCTCAACAAGGCGATGCAGGAGGTTATGCAACTCCCCGAAATCCGCAAACGGATACTCGAGCTCGGCAGCGACCCACGTGGTAGCACGCCGCAGGAGATGGCGACCGTGTTCAATCGCGATTACCTGAAATGGGCGCAAGTGATCCAAAAAGCTGGCATCAAAATGCAATGAGCGACGCAACCGCGCGGCCAGACAGGCCGCTGGTCGATAGTCACGTGCATGTCTTTCGGCGCAATATGCCGCTCGTGCCCGACCCGAGACACGCCCCCAACTATGAATTCACTGCCGAGCAGCTCGCAGCCACGCTGGCGGGGCATGGTGTCGAAAAATGTGTAATCGCTGCCGCCAGCCCCTGGGGTGATTGCAACGACTACATCATCGACTCGGTTCGCACGCGTCCCAATTGGCGCGGAACTGCGATTCTGGAACCTTCAACCGATCGCTATTTGCTTAAACAAATGGCAGCCGATGGCATCGTCGGGGTCCGTTTGCCATTCATTGGCCTCAAGGACTTGCCCGATCTGAGCACATGGGATTACCGCAAGTTCTTTTACCGACTGGCGGACTTGAATTGGCACGTACACCTTCACCTTGATGGGCCCCGTATCCCGCAGGTGCTGCCGGCGCTCGAGCAGTCAGGCGTGACCCTGGTGATCGACCATATCGGTCGACCCGACGCGGCCACCGGCATTCAAGGTGAGGGTTTCAAGGCTGTCGCCCGATCCGTCGAAAAAGGGCGTACCTGGGTGAAGTTGTCGGGTGCTTACCGGCTGGGGGCGCAGGCTACAGATCACGCGAAGGAACTGGTGCGTCAAGTCGGCATTGAACGCATGGTGTGGGCCAGTGACTGCCCATTTGTGGGCGTTGAAGCCACCACCTATCAGAGCACGATGGATTGGTTGAAACAGGTCATTCCCGATTCTGCGCAGCGTCAGCAAATTGGTGGGCCCAACGCACTCAAGCTGTATTTCGTCCAGTAGCTCAACGCACCGCGGAAGGTCGTTCAGGCCCGGGGCCTGAGTTCTCGTGTGCTGGCCTGCGCAAAGTAAAACCACTCGTTACCCGTCACTGCGTTTGGGTTGGGAAACACAATGTGCCCGTCGTCGGGCGCCGCGACCGGCGTGCCGTCATGGCGGGTGCCAATCACGTCGCCCTGCTTGACACGGTCATAACTTGCCCAGGGCTGTGAAAACTGGTCGTCAGAATGATGGCGATCCACGACCTGGCTCAAGCGCAGAAATTCGATGTCTTGCGTGGGCTGCGGGTCGGGCGCATCAACCAATTGCAGGTGGGCCAGCGTGCGGCGGATGGCTTGATAAGCCACCTCGGGCGCAGACGGGTCATCATGCTGACCGCATTCCAGCGTAATGCCGTAGCCACCTTGAGTTCGCATGTATTCGGTGGTACCCACACCGTAGCGGGAATCGGTGCTGAGCAGTTGCGCGCGATCGCCAGCACGGGTCCGTTCCAGGCGACGCCGAACACCCTCTGAATACGCGTCGAGCCAGCCCTCCACAATGCGCTTGGGTCCCAACCTCAAAGCCAGAGCCTGTTCGCGTTCGGCATGCTCGAACGGCTCCAGTGTGCCCTTGTTGTTGACCGGCCCGATCATGGCAAAGGGTTCACCAGCTGTGTGAAAGGAGTGCAGGTCAAGCAACACATCGTGGGCTGCGAGTAGCGGGCACAAAACGTTGGCGATACGGTCCTCAAAGTCTTTGGGATCCGAATTGGGATACAGGTTGCGGTTCAGGTTGCGGTCACCCATCCTCTGGCGGCGCTGGTAGGCCAGGGGATTGGTCACGGGCACAAAGGTTACGCTTCCCCGGGCCAGGCTGATGGCACCACTGTCCAGTTCGGCCAGTGCCCGCGCGATGCCCTGGGTGCCACAGGTTTCGTTGCCATGCACAGCGCCCAGCACGATCAACCGGACTCCGGGTTGTAATGCGGCGAACTGGTGAGCTCGGAGCTGTGCGGTGGATGTGTTCATCGGGAACCGCAGTCTGTAGGGCTGCCGTGTTGCATGATTTACATTTTAGGCGCTGTCAAAGGTGCAAGTTGCCCGGCTGGATCAATTGCCATCTAGAATGGTTTTCATGAAACGAAACCGTCGCAATCTGTATCGTATTCTTCACGTTCAGCCCGAAGCGCCGGTCGAGGTGATTCGGGCCAGCCATCAAGTGCTGTGGAGCCTCTTTGGCGGCGGTGCAGGCAAATCTGGCGACGTGGACACCGCGGCCCTGATTGATGAAGCATGGTCTGTTCTGGGTAACCCCGCCAAGCGGGCTGCGTATGACAAGTCGATACGGTTGGCTGTCCATCGACAGGGTGTGTACCAAGCGTCGCCTCAACATGCTGCGCCCTCGCCCGAAATAGTGCCTCTGTCGGCGCCCGGATCGCCGGCAGCCGCAAAGAAGCTTGTTGCATCCGCGCCAACGGGCTGCCCTTTTTGCGGGCGTGCGTTGCCCGGCAAGATTGGGCGTGACACCCTGTGCACGGGCTGTTCCAGCCCTTTGGCCACCGTGGCGCGAGGGGAGCGCAAGAACAAGGATATTCTTGATCGCCGGGGTGTTTCACGCATCGACAATGAGTTGGCCGTGACGGTATTTCTGACCCCCGAAAGCGGACCGCTGCCAGCGCGCCTCAAAGACCTGTCGATGAATGGCGCCAGTCTGGTCGCTTCCAATTCCTTGCAGTCTGATCAGGTCATCCGGCTGGTTACCCGCGACTTTGACGCACTGGCCAAGGTGGTTTCAGCGCGCCGCAAAGGCGAGCATTGGGTGATTGGCGTAAGCCTGCTCACCTGGCAAGTTGTACAGTAATCTAAATGCCTTCGACGAGGCAAATCGTGCGCTTGGCACTTTGCTTGCTGATTTTCAGAACCTCTTGATATTCCGGGCTCTCATAAAAACTCTCGGCCTGCTCCGCTGAGGGAAAGCGGACCAGCACCAATCTCGTTGGCGACCACAGGTCGGATTCCTTTAGGGACAGCGCACCGCCGCGGACCAGATATTCACCGCCATACTTTTCGGCAATTGGCCGGGCTTTGGCTTTGTACTGCTCGTAAAGGTCCGGGTTTGTCAGCAAGGTGTCGACGACGAGATAAGCTGCCATGGTTTCTCCAGGTTTTGGGTTGGCGTCATGCAGCCCTCAGATTACCACTGCTGTGCTGCTCTCCGCCGGGCCGCGCCAAGTCTGTTGTAATCCTCCGGATGAATGATCCCGTACTTTCATCGCTGATCCCGGTGATGCTGTTGATTGCTATTGGTTTAATAGCTGGTTATGCAGGTTTCATAAGGGCTGAGGCCTCAAAAGACTTGTCGAACTTGGTATTCATGGTGCTCACGCCGGCTTTGCTGTTTCGCACCATGAGCTCCGTGCATGTCGAACAGCTGGATTTCAAGCCGGTTGCGCTTTACTTTTTTTCGGTCGGCCTGCTGTTCGCGGCCATGCTGTATTGGAAAGGCGCCACCCGAAGTGGCACGGTCGTTGCGCTGGCCGGCACGTTCAGCAATACCGTGGCCATTGGCATTCCGCTGGTGTCCCTCGCCTATGGCAAAGCGGGGCTCGTAACCCTGTTCACGCTGATTTCCATGCATGCTTTGTTGGTGCTGTCGGCCGCGACGGTCGTTCTGGAGCTTGCTGTGGCGCGCGAGGGCACGACGGCAGGGCGAAGCTCTGGCCGTGCCATGTGGGCGACGGTGTTGCGGGCATTGCGCAACGGCATCGTGCACCCGGTTCCACTGCCAATTGTTCTGGGGCTGGCATTTGCCCAATCGGGTTGGGTTATTCCAGAGGTAATGGATCGGCCCCTGCAATTGCTGGGTAGTGCGTTTGGCCCACTGGCTTTGGTGCTGGTGGGGGTTACGCTGGCGGGTTCCAGGGTGGGTGACCACCTTAAGGGCGCTTTGGTTCTGACCATGATCAAGAATCTGGCGTTGCCCCTGCTTGTGGCATCACTGGGCTGGGCTTTTGGAATGAATGGCTTGCCGTTGACGGTAATGGTCGTCACCGCCTCGCTGCCGGTGGGCACCAACGTGTTCCTGTTTTCGCAGCGCTACGCTGTCGCGGAGGAGCTCGTTACGGCGACCATCGGGGTCTCTACCGCGCTGGCGCTGGTGACGGTTTCGTTGGTCATGGCCCTGGCAAACTACCTCTAGCTTCGGTCTGACAGGCTCGCAGCAAAGGTGGCGAGGCTCGTCAGGGAGCCAGACGTTCGCGCAGCCAGTTGCCTTTACCCTGACTGGTGTAGCGCAACCTGTCGTGCAGCCGGCTCTTGCGTCCCTGCCAGAATTGCCAGATGTCCGGCTTGAGACGGTAGCCACCCCAGTGCGGTGGCCGAGGTGGATTGAGCAAAAATTTTGCGCCAAAGCGCGCCGCATTGGCCACCAGGATACCCCGGTCTGCAATGACATCGGACTGGGGTGAAGCCCACGCGCCAATGCGTGAATCGATTGGGCGACTGTGGAAGTAGGCGTCACTTTCTTCCTCGCTGACCTTTTCGACAAGGCCTTCAATGCGGACCACACGTTCCAGCTCAACCCAGTGGAACTGCAGCGCGGCATAGGGGTTGCCGGCCAATTCCTGACCCTTGCGGCTGCTGTAGTTGGTATACCAGACGATGCCGCGCTCGTCGTAGCCTTTGATCAACACAACCCGGGTGCTAGGGCGCAGATTGCTGGCCACCGTTGCCAGCGTCATGGCATTGGGTTCGGGCACCTCCGACGAAATGGCTTCCTGTAGCCACTTTGCAAACTGTTGCAGCGGGTCGGGGTTGGAGGCATCTTCGTTGAGCTCGGCACGCTCGTAGCTTTTTCGCAGGTCGGCAATGGATGTCATGGCATGAGTATAGAAATTGTTCACTGTCATGTTGATGGCAGTGCCTTTTTGGGGCCAGGTTCAGGGGGCCAGGTTCAGCACGCGGTGTAGCGCCCGGTCATGAATGCCATGCTGCTTCAGGCAATGGTGGGTCTGCTGCAGATAGTCGAGGGTCGTGCCTATGCGGCCACGTGATTCAGCCAGAATTTGCCGGACTCGGGCTTCGCTCAGCTCGCCTGTGTAATGCGGGCTGCGCCGTGATAGTGTGAAGCTCAGGGCGTCAACCTGTCCGCCGGGTGTAGAGCAGCACAGCCACTTCGGGTCATAGACTCCGGTAAACATCTCCCGGGCCCACAGCGCCCGAATCACGGCTTCGCCTTCCCGCTTGGGAATGCGAAACACGGCCCCCCTGCAGCTTCCGCCGGAGATTAGCGCGAACACGAGACCAGGCCGATCTACTGTGCCCCGGTATTCAACGCTCCAC
>JAHEBY010000459.1 GCA_024642025.1 Comamonadaceae bacterium
ACGATGCCATGCGCCGGCCGGCCAGAAAACAGGTTGGTCAGCGCCGTGTGGCGGGCAGCCTCGCTCGCCAATGCGGTACGGTGTACCGAGCTGGTGGTGGCCTCAGGGCACAGCATATAGGCCGTTCCCACCTGCACACCCGCCGCACCCAGCGCCAGCGCCGCGGCAACGCCATTTGCATCGGCAATGCCGCCCGCAGCAACCACCGGCAGTTTGACGGCCTGAATAACCTGCGGCAACAGCGCGAACGTACCCATCTGGCGCGTGAGATCGTCCGACAGGAAATGCCCCCGATGCCCGCCAGCCTCCAGCCCCTGTGCAATGATGATGTCGGCGCCATGCGCCGCAAGCCACAGGGCCTCATCAACCGTGGTAGCACTGGCCAGCACTTGGGTGCCCCAGCTTTTAACCCGCGCCAGCAGATCGGGCGCAGGCAACCCGAAATGAAAGCTCATCACAGGCGGCCTGAATTCGGCCACCACCTCGGCCACTTCTGCAGAAAACGGCGCCCGCGCCGGGCCGGCATCCACCTTGGCGGGATCGAGCCCCAATTCATCAAAATATGGCTGCAACGCGGCGCGCCAGATGGCCTCGCGGCCGCCATCGGGCACCGGCGGCGTGTGGCAAAAGAAGTTGAGGTTGAAGGGCTTCTGAGTTTGCGCCGTCAGCGCCACAAGCTCTTCCCGCAGTGTCGGCAAGCCCAGCATCGCGCAGGGCAGCGAGCCCAGCCCGCCCGCGTTGGACACCGCCACCGCCAGGCCACTGCCCTGCACACCCGCCATAGGCGCCTGGATGATGGGCAGCTCGATGTTCAGCAAGGCTTGCAGGTTCATGACGTAACTGTAACGTTCCACGCCGCTTCACAAAACCGGGTGCTGTCGACGGATGCACGGACAATCCAGCCATGGAAGCCGCAAACCCCGCACGCGAAACTACTGCCTTGCTGTGGGACGTGTTTTGCCGCGTCATAGACAATTTTGGCGACATCGGCGTGAGCTGGCGCCTGGCCACGCAGCTGGCTATGCGCGGGCATCACGTTCGGCTGTGGCTGGACGATGCATCTGCCCTGCAATGGATGGCGCCCGGCGCGCTGCAAGGCAAGGTGCCCGGCGTGCAGGTGCTCGCGTGGGCGCAGTCCACACAAGCAGAGTTTGTGCAGAACCTCCCGCCAGCCAATGTGTGGATCGAAACTTTTGGCTGTGAAACTGCTACTACATTTATAGCTAATTACACAGAAGGGACGGGGGCTAATGGCCTAAAACACTTAAAAAAATGGGTGAATCTTGAATATTTGACGGCTGAAGCCTACGCAGGGCGCAACCACCGCCTGCCCTCGCCCGTGCTGAGCGGCCCAGCCGCGGGCAGCACCAAACACTTTTTTTACCCTGGCTTCACGCCCGACACCGGTGGCCTGCTGCGCGAGACCGATTTGCCCGCGCGCCAGGCCGCTTTTGACCGCGCTGCCTGGCTCGCGGGCCAAGGTATCCCATGGCAAGGCGAGCAACTGATATCGCTGTTTTGCTACGAGCCGGCAGCCCTCAGCGACTTGCTGCATCAGCTCGCTGGCCGCGACCAACCCACGCAATTGCTCGTTACCCACGGCCGGGCCGCCCAAGCAGTGCAAAATATCATTCAAAACGGCCTTCAGCCCCTGCGGAATGGTCGCGATAAGCTATCAATTTCATATTTACCCGCACTCACCCAGACCGACTACGACCACCTGCTGTGGGCATGCGACCTGAATTTTGTGCGCGGCGAAGACTCGCTGGTGCGGGCCATCTGGGCTGGCAAGCCCTTTGTGTGGCAAATCTACCCGCAGACCGACGACGCGCACCACGCCAAGCTGGACGCGTTCCTGACCCTGCTGGAGGCAAGCCCGTCGCTGCGGCAGTTTCACCACACCTGGAATGGCCTGACCGCCGGCCCCTTGCCCGACGCGGCCCTCGCCCTGCAACCCGCGCCAGACGTGGACCCGGGCCCCATCCGGGCACTTTCTACGCCCGGCACTTGGCAAGCGATAGCGTCAGCCGCCCGCAGCCGTTTGATGGCTCAGGACGACCTGACCACCCAACTCATCGCCTTTGTGGAACAGAAGCCGCAAAAAAGCTAAAATAGCAGGCTTTGCGCCAGATGCGCACCCGCCCGATCTCGGGCCAAACCCGCAAACCCGAAAAGACCGTTATGAAAATCGCTCAAGAAATCCGCGCCGGCAACGTCATCATGCACGGCAAAGACCCCATGGTCGTCTTAAAGACCGAATACAGCCGCGGCGGCCGCAACTCTGCCACGGTGCGCATGAAGCTCAAAAGCCTGATCGCCAACTTCGGTACCGAAGTTGTGTTCAAGGCCGACGACAAGATGGATCAGGTCATTCTGGACAAGAAGGAGTGCACCTACTCCTACTTCGCCGACCCCATGTACGCCTGCATGGACGAAGAGTTCAACCAGTACGAAGTGGAAGCCGAAAACATGGGTGATTCGCTCAACTACCTCGAAGACGGCATG